>NZ_JCBDGU010000034.1:0-70361 GCF_059834255.1 Vibrio sp. R11-SG3-ISO9 | reverse complement strand
TATAGTAAGAAGGTATATCGCCTATGCCTAACAAAATAGTCTAGAATAGAAACCACGAGCATTAATTCGTGGTTTCCATTGTATTTAAATTAGCGACTCAACAATGCTTCTCATCTTTTCATCAACTGCATTATTCATAATAAGAGTATAAACACTATCATGATATGATGAACATACTTGATAGTATGTTTCATCCGATTTTTCTAGTTTAACTTCTATAACACCTTTTGATATTAAACTTTCAAAAAAACTTACATTAATGCCTTTTACTTTATCAGAAAACTTCACATATGACTTTTTTT
Source organism: Vibrio sp. R11-SG3-ISO9 (assembly GCF_059834255.1). Taxonomy (NCBI): domain Bacteria; kingdom Pseudomonadati; phylum Pseudomonadota; class Gammaproteobacteria; order Vibrionales; family Vibrionaceae; genus Vibrio; species Vibrio sp. R11-SG3-ISO9. The sequence continues at coordinate 70,059 of NZ_JCBDGU010000034.1, read as the reverse complement.
GGTCTATAAATCTAGCCCTATTAAAGAAAGAAGTGAAGAATGTTCTTAGCTCTTTTTCAACTAAAGCTCTGTTTTCTTTGATTCTAGTTTTTGACATTTCAACGACAACATCTAAATCACCCATTTGACATGAATCAAATATTACAGAGTCGAAATTATTAGGTACATTTGAATTATTAACATTTTCAAAAACACAATTGGAAAATTTTGTATTTTCAAATTTAGAGAAAGTGAAATTCTTGTAACCTATAAACCTTGAGTTTGAAATATGTAGATCGGAAAAATCCACAGCTTTACCATCGCCGTAGATCGCTAAGAAAAATAAGCTACCATCACCAAATATTGATTTTAACAAACTGGTCCTGTCTTGTTTAGACATTGTTTTATTTAGTTCTAGAAGCAGGTTTACTAAGAATGAAATGGCTCGAAAACGATAGTCATCCTTATGGAACACATCATCAAAGTTTAGTGTCCCCTTTATTTGACATATAACTAGACCAACCAAAGATATTGCTTTTTCTTTATCATTCTGAAAGTACTTCAAAACATCTTTGAAAACATTACTTTCACCATACGCATGTTTCGCTATTAGTTTTACTAATTCTTCATTCTTAGAATTGCTGTTAATATATTGAATTATGCTTATAGTATTAAAATAATCAGATATAAAATCATACTTAAAGTTGCACATGTTATTCTCAACAGAAATAAGGGGGTTCCTAATTAGCTTATCTGTTAAATCTTCCGCAACTTCAGGATAATAGACATCAATGATATTTTTTAAGTCCTGTATTGGGAATTTGTCACTATGTGATATTGCCAACTCCAAGAAAATATCCAAAACTTCACTTATAGATATCTCAATAGACTGTCTTACAGATTCTCGCCTTAATATTGAATAAACTAAATAGTCAGTAAGTTCTTTATTACTCTCATAGTCTTTATCTTTGAAAGACAACTCAAAACGTTGATGTTCTTCGCGCCCTGAATCCTCAACAATACCAGATAGCAGATCAACGATGAAAGGTAGTATTCGTTGATTTTCGTCCTTCGAGATTAAAGGGGTTACATTTGCCTTTGCAGCTCTTATCATTTGGTCACTTTTATCGTGACGTTTAAACCGCTTTTCAAAGTACTTTTGACACGTATCAACATCAAAACCTAATAGCGTATATTTATTTAAGTTTGAGTATTTTGAAACCAATTCTTCAGAAATAACGTCATTTCTTGAAGTAATGATTACTTTTGACGAAGTCATTTCTTTATTTAGATCGTCAATTGACTTCAAGAACAAATCGACATCAAATCCATCATGAAAAATTGGTATTAACTCATCCAATCCATCAATTATTAGAACTAATCTACCTGTCAATATAGATAACTCAAATGTAGTTTTATTAAACACATACTCATCTTCAGAGTTTATACAAACGGATGAGTACGCGTCATAAAGATCAAACACACTTTTTATATTTCTTCTGACTAGTAATTTAGAAGACTTTTTCATTTCTTCTGATTCAATAAATACAGTCACTGCATCGCTTTCTTTCTGGTAAAAGCTGGCCAAATTTGAGCATAATGTTGTTTTACCTGTTCCACCTGGCGCTATAATAACGTTAGCCGTAGACTGAACATCCTGTGTTAACTGTTTTTTAAGATAATCATACGCAGGTCCTAACTCAGTTTTATTTCCATCATTAGTCACTAATGGTTGATCAATAAAATTAGGTCTTGTATATATTCCTATATCACTTTTGGCATCTTCGTCAATACAATACTCCCAAATATAGTCTGAATAAGTAAGCTCAGTCAAAACAATATTCAATTTATTTTCTTTAAATAGTTTTGACAAATAACCTTTTTTGCTGCTGTTGAGTTTTAATACCGTTATTTGTTTAAGGTTAATATCATAAGCTTTAACAAGCTCACATATTCTAGCTACAGTTTTATCCAGAGAAATATTATTAAATAGAAATAAATAATATTGTATTTGCGGTGACTTGGTTTCCCAAAGTTCAAAATTAATCTTATTACCATTTGAATAATCTTTAGTTTGTGACTTATCAAAAAGCAGTTTTCTATTTTTATAGTTTATTTTAAGAAAGTCTTCGATACGCGTTATATTTTGAACAATATTTCTATCATTTATAGAATATTTCTTTGTAGGCCTAGTAGACTTGGACTTACCTTTAATGTGATCAAGAAGTTTGGTAAATGATCTTTCAAATTCTTGATCATTCCTAAAGTCAATATAGAATTTATTTCTAAGATAACGAGGTACATGATCACCTTCTCGTAAGATAGGGATAATATTACTATTCCCACTCCCCAAATTTTCATCCCAAAACCGAGATACTGCCAATGATGTTTCAATACCAACGCCACCGGTTCTATTATTGGCTTTTTCTGTATAGCCTTCTGTTATCAAAGGTAATATTAAGTCAGTATCAAAAACCGCTCTTTCCATAAAAAGATTTTTATCTGAAAATGAATCCAAGTCATACTGATCAAACGTAACACTTATTTCAAAATATTCTTCTAATCTATCCGCCAAAGTTTTAGCCCAATCTTGGTGTTTTTGGCTATCCCAGCTGTAGCTTACAAAAATCTTCTCATAGTTCATCAAATCAAATTCCAACCATATTACAAAGCTATTTAGATAAACAAATACAAATGAAGTTACCTTTGACTATCCAAATCATTTAACATATGTATTCGTTAGCACATAACGCCACAACATAACAAACAAATCCCACAAAAACTAATTGAATATTATAGATTTGTCGATTGATACAACCTTGACCTATACAAAATTCTGTATACATTCCCCACCTGTAGCGACTCACTCTAAGGAAGTGAAAAATTAGATAAACCCAACAGGAATACAAAAGAAGGTTTAACACTAGTACAGGCTGTTTCAAGTTCGATTACATTTACTAAGTTTTGTTGGTATTCTTCACCATGAAGCTTTTCCAAGACCTTCCAACTTCGTCTAGTTATCCAGCTTCTAAGCTTTGGTCTGTTATCGTAGTCCGCCCTCTCCCCCGAATGTTCTTACCGTTCTCCCAGCCACGACAACGTTTGTCTCGGTTAAGTTCTAACCTATAACGATTAATTACATTTGCGCCCTTGTTAAAACTTTAATTGCCCTCATATTTTCCATACAATCATCAGCGATTATAGATAAAAACGAATTCAACCTCGGAGTCCTCATGAGCGACGTAAAGCATTGTAATTTATTGATTCTTGGTTCTGGCCCTGCCGGCTACACTGCTGCTGTTTACGCAGCTCGTGCTAACCTAAACCCAGTTCTTGTTACCGGTATGCAGCAAGGTGGTCAATTAACAACAACCACTGAAGTTGAAAACTGGCCTGGCGATGCAGAAGGCCTAACAGGTCCGGGTCTTATGGAGCGTATGAAAGAGCACGCCGAGCGATTTGAAACTGAAATCCTATTCGACCACATTAACGAAGTTGATCTATCTAAGCGTCCTTTCACACTAAAAGGTGATTCAGGTGAGTACACTTGTGATGCACTGATCATCTCGACGGGTGCTTCAGCGAAATACCTAGGTCTTGAATCTGAAGAAGCATTCAAAGGCCGTGGCGTATCAGCGTGTGCTACATGTGATGGTTTCTTCTATCGTAACCAGAAAGTTGCAGTAGTTGGTGGCGGTAACACAGCCGTTGAAGAGGCACTTTACCTTTCAAACATCGCGTCTGAAGTTCACCTAATCCACCGTCGTGACACATTCCGCGCAGAGAAGATCTTGGTTAAGCGCTTAATGGACAAAGTTGAGAACGGTAACATCGTACTTCACACTGACCGCACCCTAGACGAAGTTCTTGGCGACGACATGGGTGTAACAGGTGTTCGCATTAAAGATACTCAGTCTGACAAGACAGAAGATATCGATGTAATGGGTGCGTTTATCGCTATCGGCCACCAGCCAAATACTGGCATCTTCAAAGGCCAACTAGAAATGAAGGACGATTACATCATCGTACAATCTGGCCTAGAAGGTAACGCGACACAAACCAGTATCGAAGGTGTGTTTGCTGCGGGCGACGTAATGGATCACAACTACCGTCAAGCTATCACATCAGCGGGTACAGGCTGTATGGCGGCACTTGATGCGGAACGTTTCCTAGACGGACTGACCGATAAGTAAAACCTCAGTTTTCAATTTTGCCGATTGGCACGTTAAATACTGAGTTTAAATACACTTTGTTATAATTCCCTAGAACCCCGTGGTATATCCACGGGGTTTTCTTTTGTATACTAGCCGCCCTCAACCGAATAATAATTATCATTAAGCCTTCATAATGGATAAGAAAAAACAACGCAGCTTGAATAAATGGCTTAAGCAACAAAGCGGCCTCGCAAAGCGCTGGCTCATGATTGCTATTGGCCTTGGCGTACTTTCAAGCGTGTTCTTGGTGGCGCAAGCTGCCCTTCTCGCCTCTATTCTTCATCAACTGATTATCGAACATGTCGATAAATCTGAGCTAGTCGGCCATTTTGCAGGTCTGGCTCTGTCGGTTGTTGGTCGAGCTGGTTGTACTTGGGGGCGAGAGATCGCCGGTTACCGTTGTGGTGAGCAAGTTCGTGTTTATATCCGTCAGCTGATTCTCGATAAGCTTCGAGAGCTTGGCCCAGCCTACATCAAAGGCAAGCCAGCAGGCACATGGGCAACGCTGCTTCTAGAGCAAGTCGAAGACATGCAAGACTTTTTCTCGCGTTACCTGCCTCAGATGTCTCTTTCGGTGATGATTCCGTTTGTTATCTTGGTGGTGGTATTCCCAGTGAACTGGGCAGCCGGTCTTATCTTCCTAATCACTGCACCACTGGTTCCTATCTTTATGGCACTGGTGGGTATGAAGGCAGCCGATGCCAACCGCAAGAACTTTAAGGCGCTGCAACGATTGTCTGGTCACTTCTACGACCGTCTACAATCAATGACGACGATTCGCTTGTTTGACCGCACATCAGCGGAAACAGAAGTGCTGCACGGTGCATCGGAAGTGTTCCGTACGCGCACCATGGATGTATTGAAGATCGCTTTCCTATCTTCTGCGGTTCTAGAATTCTTCACGTCGCTCTCTATCGCAATGACAGCGGTTTACTTCGGCTTCACTTACATTGGTGAGCTGAACTTCGGCCACTACGGTGCTGGGGTGACTCTGTTCGCAGGTCTATTTATTTTGATTCTTGCACCTGAGTTTTACCAACCTCTGCGCGATCTGGGTACCTTCTATCACGCTAAGCAACAAGCGGTAGGTGCTGCAGAGAGCATTGTTGAGTTCCTAGAAACAGACATCAACAAAGTAAAATCAGGTGATACGCAGCTAAACAGCGACGCTGGAATATCCATTGAAGCTCAAGACCTAAAAGTGCTGAGCCCAGAGGGTGTGCAGTTAGTTGGCCCTATCAGTTTTGCGCTTAATACTCAGCAATCCACTGCCCTTGTTGGCCCAAGTGGTGCGGGTAAAACAAGTTTGATCAATGCTATTCTTGGTTTCATGCCTTATGAAGGAAGCTTGAAAATCAATGGTGTTGAGTTAAGAGAGCTTGATCTTGCGTCTTGGCGTAAAGCAATCAGCTGGGTTGGTCAAAATCCGCTGCTACTGCACGGCACTATCCGTGACAATGTCACGCTAGGTAAGCAAGACATCAGTGATCAAACTGTTCAACAAGCGCTAGAGCAATCTTTCGCGGATGAGTTTGTTCAAGAGCACGGACTGGATTACATAATCTCGGATCGCTCAGGCGGCCTGTCTGTCGGTCAGTCACAACGTTTAGCGCTTGCTCGTGCGATGATTCAAAATGGTCAATTCTGGTTACTGGATGAACCAACCGCCAGCCTAGATACGCGCAGTGAAAAACTGGTCATGCAAGGCATCAACAACCGCATCCAAAACAATACTGCCCTACTCGTGACGCACCAACTTGCGCCGCTGCAATCGGTAGACAACATCCTAGTTCTGCGCGACGGTACGCTCGTCGAGCAAGGCAACTTCAATGAACTGTCTCAGTCTGGCGGTCTGTTTGAAGAGATGCTAAACGCGAATTTGGCTCAACAAGATAATGAGGGTAATTTAGATGCGTGATTTACTGCCTTACCTGAAACTGTATAAGAAACATTGGTTTGGGCTGTCTTTGGGCATGCTACTTGCCTTCTTAACCTTAGCCGCATCTATCGGTTTGTTGACTTTGTCTGGTTGGTTCATTTCTGCTTCTGCGGTTGCTGGCCTGACGATCGCTCGTGAAACCTTTAACTACATGTTGCCAGGTGGTGGCGTGCGTGGTCTTGCAATGAGCCGTACCGCTGGCCGTTGGGGTGAGCGTGTGGTGAGCCACAATGCGACCTTCAAGCTGTTAACTGATCTACGTATCTTCTTCTTCAAAAAGCTGGCACCACTTATCCCAGGTCGTATTTCAAACCTGCGTGATGCTGACCTGCTTAACCGCTTGGTTGCTGATGTGGATGCGATGGACCATGTCTACCTGCGACTGGTAAGCCCGGTGACTGTGGGTGTGTTGGGTATCTTCTTCCTAACAGCATTTTTGATGTGGTTTGATAGCTCTCTAGGCTTAATCTTAGGCTCTATCCTATTGATCATGTTGATCATCTGGCCGGTATTGTTCTACAAGCTGGGTCAACGCAACGGTGGCGAGCTAACTCAGAACAAAGCAGAGCTACGTGTTACCACACTAGACTGGATTGAAGGCTACAGCGAGCTAACACTGTTTGGTGCTGAAGAACGCTACCGCAACGCGATTCTAAACACGCAACAAAAACTGATGGCGAACCAGTTCGTCAATGCCAACCTAACGGGTATGGCGTCGGCAGCATTGATGCTGTTCAACGGTTTAACTTTAGTGTTGATGCTTTGGTTAGCGGCTGATGGCGTTGGTGGCAATGCACCAGATCCGCTGATCGCATTGATGGCGTTCGCAACAATGGCGAGCTTTGAACTGCTTATGCCTATCGCAGGTGCGTTCCAGCATTTAGGTCAAACGTTAACTTCGGCGCGTCGCTTGAATGAAGTGATTCTGTCTGAACCAGAAGTTCAGTTCAGCGATAGCAAGCTTGATATCGACCAACCGCTGGATATTCAATTCAACGCGGTTTCATTCCAGTATCCAGATTCTGAGCGCACGGTATTGAACTCAGTTGACCTATCGATTCCGGCGAACAACAAAGTAGCGATTGTCGGCCAAACAGGTTCAGGTAAATCGACTTTGATTCAGTTGCTGACTCGCTATTGGGATCCAAAACTTGGCGTGATTTCTATTGCGGGCATCGACCTAACCCAATGGAATGAGAGCCAGCTACGCGAATCCATCAGTGTAGTAAGCCAGCGTGTTGATATCCTCAACGGTAGCCTGCGTGACAACCTACTGATTGCTAAGCCACAAGCTAGCGACGAAGAGCTGCAAGACATTCTGTCGAGCGTTGGCCTTGAGAAACTGCTTGAAGACAATGCACTCGATGCATGGTTAGGTGACGGAGGCCGTCAGCTTTCTGGTGGCGAGAAGCGTCGTATCGGCATTGCACGTGCCATTCTCCACGATGCCCCTATCCTACTGTTGGATGAGCCTACCGAAGGCCTAGATAAACAGACAGAGAAAAGCATCATGGCGCTGTTTGAGCAGCACTTCGAAGGCAAGACGGTTATCTTCATTACTCACCGTTTGATTGGACTAGAGAAGATGGATTCTATCGTCTTGATTGAGCAAGGTGAGATTGTAGAACAAGGCTCTCATAGTGAGCTGCTGTCGGGTGAAGGTCGTTACTTCCAACTTCGACAAGCTATCTAAAACAGCGTCTCTTTTCTCAAGATAAAACGACAAAGCCCGAGCACAATGTACTCGGGCTTTTTGTTACCTCTCCTTTGACCATCCTGCGATGGCGTTTTCGCTCCCTAATCGTCGTTCCATTTTCATGAGAAAGTATAAAGATGCTTCTTAAAGCAACGGCTGCAACGACAGCGCCACGAATTGGGGTAACACAATCGCTGTAATGCCGTTCGTCTTACTCTTCTAAGCACACTCTCCAATCGACACTTTTCGCACACCCTTACGATATACATATTATGTTGATAAGGTCTCAAATCACTCTTTCTCACTCATATCTAAAGTCTTTCTACACAGTTGCTTTTCTAATTATCACTTTAGGTATACAAGGTAAGGTGTTCTATTCAGACTCAGTCACGTCAGTATTCGCTGATGACTATCTCTGTTGATGGGTAAAGTACAATGGCGCATTTCCCAAGTCCTAACAAAAACGACACCAATATAAAAAGTCTTTGGTCACTGAACATCGCCACCAAATATGATGTTCGAGAAAAGGTAATCAAGGCGCTATTTCGAAAAAGAATGTTGATAATCAACCGTTTGAAACCGTTAATAAGAAATGAAGATATTAATAATTAGAACAATGAGTTAGGACTTTTCTCCACAAAAAGAAACAAGCCTAATCGCTGTTTGAATTTGCGAGATATGAATTATTTGGAATCAATTATATTTTTGTTTATATCGAAATTTTCGCGCTCACTACACTGGTGTTCTTCTACTGTTTATCAACTAAAGGAAAACCATTGTGAAACTCAACCGCACAACCATTGCCAACCTAAGCGACCTATTTAAGTCATCAAAGAACAAGCTCAAACTCACTAAACACAACGCTCTGTTTTTAATGAGTGCACTGGCTATATCATCAACAGTTGAAGCTGGTCATGGTCAGTTCTCAACAACTAGCGACAATGCACCAACTGGTAGTAATCAAACATTAACTATGTTCCAAGACACCACCTTTAACCTAGTAGGCGAGTCACTGTCTGTTGGTGATAAACTGCCATCTGTATCTTTGTTAACCAGTACAAATCAGGCTTACGATACGACTGCAGAAAATAAAAAAGTTCGTATCTTTAGCGTGCTGGCTTCTGTCGACACTCCCGTTTGTGATCAACAGCTTCAAGACCTTTCTGACTTTGTGTATGACAATGAGCAACTTAATGAGATTGAGTTTATTGGGCTTAGTGCAGACACTACTTTTGCATTAGACCGATTCCAGAATGACAAGTGCTTGTCTGAAGACCTATTACTACTATCCGATGCAAAAGACCACGCATTTGGTTTTAAGACGGGTACACAGATCAATGAGTTGGGGTTACTCGCGAGAACGACATTTGTTGTCGATAAGAACAACACCATCGTCTACCTACAACGCGTTCCTGAGCTGACAACGATTCCAGATCTTGAAAAAGCGGTTGAAGTAGCCAAGAAGCACATTTAATTCATCGGCTAATCAGCGAGTGAATTAATCGCATCGCCAATAAAAAATCCGAGTATCAATACTCGGATTTTTGTTTAGAAGTCCCAATCGTCATCTTCAGTCGCCACAGCTTTACCTATCACATAGGAGGAGCCAGAACCTGAGAAGAAGTCATGGTTTTCATCCGCATTTGGCGAAAGTGCCGCCATGATTGCCGGATTGACCTGACATAATTCATCGGGGAAGAGTGCTTCAAAGCCTAAGTTCATCAATGCTTTATTGGCGTTGTAGTGTAAGAAGTGTTTAACATCCTCTGTTAGACCTACTTGGTCATAAAGCGACTCTGTGTATTGCGTTTCAATTTCATACAAAGAGAACATAAGCGAGTACGCTTCATCCTTTACTCTCGCTTGCTCAACTTCATCCAGCTCCTGAAAAGCGAGCTGAAATTTGTATCCAATGTAATAACCGTGGATGGCTTCGTCTCGGATAATAAGACGGATTAAGTCCGCCGTATTAGTCAGTTTCGCTCGGCTTGACCAATGCATCGGCAAGTAGAAACCTGAGTAGAACATGAAGCTTTCAAGAAATACGCTCGCTACCTTTTTCTTAAGCGGGTCGTCCGTTGATAAGTAATCTTCTAGAATCAACTGAGCCTTCTTCTGGAGTAACGGGTTTTCTTCCGCCCATCGAAATGCTTCGTCAATTTGTGGCGTGGTACACAAGGTTGAAAACACCGAAGAGTAACTACGAGCATGCACTGCTTCCATAAAAGCGATATTGGTCAACACTGCTTCTTCGTGTGGCGTTCGAGCATCCTCCATCAAAGCCGGAGCCCCCACAGAGTTTTGAATTGTGTCGAGCAGGGTCAGCCCAGTAAACACCCGAATCGTTAATGTTTGCTCATCTTCGGTCAACTGCTTCCATGTCTGAATATCATTCGACAATGGCACCTTTTCTGGAAGCCAAAAATTCACCGTTAGACGATTCCAAATCTCTAGGTCTTTGTCATCTATCATACGGTTCCAGTTAATTGCTCGTACTGGACCTGATTCCATCTGTTTCATTGAGTTTATCCCTTATTTACAGTGAGCAAGACACACAACCTTCGACTTGCGTGCCTTCAAGCGCTTTCTGTCGCATACGGATGTAGTAAAGCGTCTTAATTTTCTTTTTCCATGCGTAGATCTGAGCTTTATTGATGTCTCGTGTCGTCACTTCATCATCAAAGAACAGAGTTAGTGACAAGCCTTGATCGACGTGCTCTGTCGCTGCGGCATACACATCAATAATCGCTTTAGGGCCAATGGCATACGCATCACGGAAGTACTCCAGATTTTCATTGTTCAAGTAAGGCGCAGGGAAGTAAACACGACCAATCTTACCCTCTTTTCGAATCTCAACTTTGGCGGTCACAGGGTGAATAGACGCCGTAGAGTCGTTGATGTAACTAATAGAGCCTGTAGGTGGAATCGCCTGTAGATTTCGGTTGTAAAGGCCAGAGCTCATCACCGTTTGTTTCAGCTCTTTCCACTCGGAAACTGTCGGTACACGTATATCTAGGCGTTCAAATAGCGCTTTGACGACTTCTGACTTTGGAGAGAAATCTTGTTCTAGATACTTACTGAAGAATGAGCCGTCACTGTAAGTGGAGTTTTCAAACCCCTTGAACACGCTCTTTTTCTCTTGAGCGAGTTTGTTAGACGCAACGAGGCAGTGGTACAAGATGCAGGCAAAATAGCTGCCAGTGAAATCAATCGCTTCAGGGGAGTCGTAATGAATTCGCTCACGTGCCAAGAATCCGTGCAGGTTCATTTGACCTAAACCAATCGCGTGCCCCTCATCATTCCCTTTTCGAATGGACGGTACACTATTGATGGCACTCATCTCTGACACAGCATTCAAGGCTCGAATTGCCGTCTCTACGGTTTGCGATAGCTGCCCACCATCCAAGGCTTTAGCGATATTAATCGAACCTAGGTTGCATGAGATATCTCGCCCAGTATGGTTGTAGTTCAAGTCATCATCGAAGCTCGACGCCTCATTCACTTGAAGAATCTCCGAGCATAAGTTGGACATGTTGATGCGACCCTCAATCGGGTTGGCTTGATTCACCGTATCTTCAAACATGATATATGGGTAGCCAGACTCAAATTGGATCTCTGCCAATGTTTGGAAAAGACCTCGCGCGTTGATCTTCCCTTTCCGAATTCTTGGGTCATCCACCATTTCATGATACTTCTCGGTCACGCTGATTTCCGAGAAAGGCACGCCGTAAACACGCTCTACATCATGAGGGGAAAACAGGTACATATCCTTGTTTTGCTTGGCTAACTCCAGCGTAATATCAGGAATAACCACTCCAAGACTCAGTGTCTTAATTCGAATTTTCTCATCGGCATTTTCTCTTTTTGTATCGAGAAACTGCATGATGTCGGGATGATGAACATTTAGGTAAACCGCACCTGCTCCCTGCCTTGCACCTAATTGGTTTGCGTAAGAGAAGCTATCTTCGAGTAGCTTCATCACCGGCACAACTCCCGAACTTTGGTTAAGAATTCCCTTAATTGGCGCGCCCTGCTCTCTTAAATTGCTAAGAAGAAGTGCAACGCCACCACCACGACGCGACAGCTGCAACGAAGAGTTTATTGCTCGCCCAATACTCTCCATGTTGTCTTCAATCCTCAGCAAAAAGCATGAGATCAATTCACCACGACTTTTCTTACCAGCGTTGATAAAGGTTGGCGTAGCCGGTTGAAAACGCTGATGGATGATCTCCTCCATCAGTGCAAGAGCAAAGTCACAATCACCTCGTGCCAATAAGAGTGCCGTCATCACAACTCGGTCTTCAAACCGCTCAAGGTATCTCTTACCATCTCGTGTCTTCAGTGCGTAGGAAGTGAAAAACTTGTAGGCACCTAAGAAGGTACGGAAGCGAAATTTGATTTGATAAGCTTGCTGCCAAATCTGATGAAGAAAACTGCGGTCATACTGTTCAATAACTTCCGACTCGTAATAGCCTTCTCTCAGAAGATAGTCTATTTTCTCATCCAAGTTATGGAAAAAGACCGTATTTTGATTCACATGTTGTAAGAAAAATTGGCGAGCAGCTTGCTTATCTGCCTCAAATTGAATCGCCCCTTGATCATCGAGCAGATTCAACATCGCATTTAGAGCATGGTAGTCAAGAGACTCATTCTCGAAGTGGTTATCCATGATGTTTCCAAAATTGTTTTAACCCGTCACGAACGATTTCAACATCGTTCTGGGTTCCTGATAGTTCGAAACGGTACAAGAGTGGTACATTGCACTTTTCAGCGACAATCGCACCACCACGAGCAAACAACGCCCCAAAGTTTCGATTTCCCGACGCGATCACGCCTTTAATCAATGCGCGATTTTTCGGATTATTCAATATGCGTATAACAGACTTAGGCACGGCTCCCCGCCCTTCTCCGTCAGCATATGTTGGGCATATGAGCACGAATGGCTGTTCAATCTCGGGTAGCCCTTTAACATCCTCAATAGGAAGCCGAATTGCCGACATTCCTAGCTGTTCTACAAATCGCTGGGTATTGCCTGAGGCACTCGAGTAGTAAACGATCATTGTCCCAAAGCGCTGATCATGTCAGGTCGAAAACCCGACCAGTGACGACCATTGGCCACCACCACTGGGGCCTGTCGATAACCCAGTGATTGAACCCTCTCCATCGCGACTTCATCCAGCGTTAGATCAACAACGGTATGCTCGATACCTTTGCTCTGTAATGCCTTCACTGTCGCAGTGCATTGAACACATTGTGGTTTCGAGTAGACGACGATATCCATATAGTACAACCTCACTTAAATCTTAATGATAACCATTATCAAATATAACGTGGCACATATAGTATTTGTAGATTTAATTTTGTCAATATATTGATCTGCACACCAAAAACCATAAAAAATGCATGGTTGATATGAAAATGATAATCAATATCATTCGATAGCAGTAATCAACTATGAGGCAGTAAGGTGAGTATTCCGAGTTCTGGTTCTAACGAAATATCAATACATGACATGCAGTGGCTAGGCGTCACTTTGAGTGAAGATGCCGCCAGCAGAATCACTCAACTAGCGGGTGAGAAACAGCACTTCCACCTGACAGTGAAATCCTCTGGCTGTACGGGGTTTGCCTACGTTGTAACCCTTATTGAACAACCATCAGAAGGCGACATTAAATATGAGTCTCATAACGTTGTTTTTTATGTCGCTCTCCAAGCAATGCCTATGGTCGATGGCACTGAGATTGACTTTGTACGTCAAGGGCTAAATAGCAATTTTGTATACAACAATCCCAAAGTAAAAAACCTTTGTGGATGTGGTGAGAGTTTTGGAGTTTAAGCATGTGTGCAGTTGAAACGCAGCCTGAAGTTGAAGAGATGCTGCAAAGTACTCACTACCGTGAAGGTTTCTACACAGAGCTGTCTTCAGATACTTTATCAAAAGGGATCAATGAACAGGTTGTCAGAGCGATTTCCGCAAAGCGCAACGAACCTGAATGGATGTTGGAATTTCGCCTGAAAGCGTTCCAACAATGGCTAGAAATGGAGGAGCCACATTGGCTCAAAGCCGACTACCCTGAGCTCAACTACCAAGATTACAGTTACTATTCAGCTCCGAGCTGCTCAAGTTGCGATAATGCTGGTAACGACAACAGTGACGATGGGTCAAATGAGTTCTTAACCGAAGAAGTAGAAACTGCTTTTGAAGCACTTGGTGTCCCAGTAAGAGAAGGATCTGAAGTTGCTGTAGACGCCATTTTTGATTCGGTTTCTGTTACCACCACCTATCGAAAAGAGCTGCAAGAGCTGGGGATTATCTTCTGTTCATTTAGTGAAGCTATTCAAGAATACCCAGACCTTGTTCAACAATATTTGGGCACCGTTGTCCCTCCTAAAGACAATTTCTTTGCAGCCTTAAACGCCGCGGTAGCTTCTGACGGGACCTTTGTGTACATCCCCAAAGGTGTCAGGTGCCCTCGAGAGCTCTCTACCTACTTTAGAATCAATCAAGCCAAAACAGGCCAATTTGAACGCACCATTCTTGTCGCCGATGAAGATTCCTACGTGAGTTACATTGAAGGCTGCTCCGCTCCCATGCGAGACAGCTACCAACTTCACGCAGCCGTGGTAGAGGTGATCATTCATAAAAACGCGGAAGTGAAATACTCCACCGTCCAAAACTGGTTCTCCGGCGAAGAAGATTCCAAAGGCGGGATTCTTAACTTTGTAACCAAACGAGCCGTTTGTGAGGGTCACCACAGCAAGATGTCTTGGACTCAGTCCGAAACAGGTTCTGCAATCACTTGGAAATACCCGAGCGTCATTTTAAAGGGCGATTACTCAGTCGGCGAGTTTTTCTCAGTTGCTTTAACCAATGGCGTTCAACAGGCGGATACCGGAACCAAGATGGTCCATATCGGGAAACATACGCGCTCTACGATCATCTCAAAAGGGATCTCTGCTGGCAAAAGCCAAAACAGCTACCGAGGGCTGGTTAAAGTGACTCCTAACGCTGAAGGTGCGAGGAACTTTACTCAGTGTGATTCGATGTTAATTGGCGATCAATGCGGCGCGCACACCTTCCCATATATCGAAGTCAAAAATCCATCCGCTCATGTTGAACATGAAGCCACAACATCTCGAATCGGCGAAGACCAACTCTTTTACTGTGTCCAACGAGGCATCAGTGAAGACAACGCGATTTCAATGATTGTGAATGGCTTTTGTAAAGACGTATTTTCAGAATTACCACTCGAATTCGCTGTTGAAGCCCAGAAGCTTTTATCAATCAGCCTCGAGCATAGTGTGGGATAAACATGTTAGAAATTAAAGATTTGCACGTTAGCGTTGAAGAAAACGCTATCCTAAAGGGCATTAACCTAACCGTTAAACCCGGTGAAGTTCATGCCATCATGGGACCAAATGGTTCAGGAAAAAGTACACTATCGGCAACACTAGCAGGAAAAGACGATTACGAAGTCGACAGCGGCGAGATTATTTTCAAAGGCCAAGATCTCACTGAACTCGATTCAGAAGAGAGAGCGGGCGAAGGCGTATTTTTGGCTTTCCAATACCCCGTCGAGATTCCTGGTGTGAGCAACAAGCTGTTTCTCAATACTGCTCTCAACGAAATTCGCGAATATCGTGGTCTAGAACCTATCGACCGCTTCGACTTTGAAGACCTACTCGAAGAGAAAGCCCAACTACTGAAAATGCCTCCACACCTCTTGCAACGCTCTGTTAATGAGGGCTTTTCAGGTGGTGAGAAAAAGCGCAATGATATCTTGCAAATGGCGGTACTTTCTCCCGATCTTTGCATACTCGACGAGACCGATTCAGGTCTAGATATTGATGCGCTTAAGGCGGTATCAGAAGGTGTGAACGCATTACAGAATAAGCAGCGTGCCTTTATTCTGGTGACGCACTATCAACGCATCCTTAACTACATCAAGCCCGATTTCGTCCATGTGTTATACAAGGGAAAAATCGTAAAATCTGGCGACCATACGTTAGCTCACAAATTAGAGGAGAAAGGTTATGGGTGGATCATTGATGAAGAATAAACTCTCATTGCTTGATTCATTTCAAACCCTTGTTCAACCAAATGAGTGGCAGAATAAGCAGTGGTTGAAATTGCTTGATGTTGAGCTCCCCTCTTCTAAGCATGAAGACTGGAAATACACACCGCTCGACCGACTGAAAGCACTTGAAATGATTAGTGCTCCTGAACAACCTGCAGCGAACACGCCATACAATGAATTCAGTTTAGATATTGACGCTTATCGACTCGTTTTCGTTGACGGATACTTCTCTGCAAGATACTCAGACTGGATCCCCAAAGTTCGCGTGACGCCAATAAGTGTACTGTCACCCATCGAAACCGACGAGTTATCACGTTCGATAAAGCCGGATGCTTTTACTTACATTACTGATGCCACTGCTTCGTGTGGCGTGTTAATCGAAGTGGAAGCTAACACGCAGGTTTCAAAGCCGATATACCTGCTGCATGTAAATTCAAGTAAGCAAGGAGATGTGTCGAGCTACAGAAACCACATTGAAGTGGCTGCTCATTCGGAAATCAACGTCATCGAGCACCATGTCTCTGAAGGCGCTGGTGGTGGGGTTACGTTATCTCGTTTAACTCAGCATATTGGTTGCGGTGCACATTATCATCACACAAAGGTAATCGAAGAGTCCTCCGCACAACACCACTTTGGACACAATGATATAACGGTCAACGCGCATGCAAGCGCCCACTCTTGCTGCCTACTTTACTCGGGGCAACTTATCCGCCACCAAGTCAGCAGTTTACTCGCTGGGGAACAAGGCTTTGTGTCTATGGATAGCGTATCACTGCCTCAATCTGAAGAGGTTTTCGATACTCGCACCTATCTCAAGCACAATGCGCCACACTGTTTAAGTGAACAAAATCATAAAATTATCGCTCGTGACCAATCTAAGTCGGTATTTGATGGAATGATTTACGTTGATCCTGTAGCGCAAAAAACAGACGGGCAAATGGATACTCACAGTCTTATTCTAGGTGATCATGCTCAAGTCAATTCCAAGCCTAAATTAGAGATCTATGCCGACGACGTAAAGTGCAGTCACGGTGCTACCACCGGACAGATTGACCCAAATCAGATCAACTACTTACGCGCACGAGGCATTCCAAAACAACGCGCTGAACATATGATTACATCTGCTTTTGCCATTGATGTGGCTGAAAGAATTAAACATCCCGCATTAAGGCAATACGCGATAGATAAAATCAACGCGTCACTAAATAAAGAGAGCGACCATGATTGATTCCATCGTCACAGCAAGTCCTTGGTTTAGTGACTTCCCTGCCTTAAAAACTCAAGTTTACGACAAGCCTCTCGTCTACTTAGACAGCGCTGCGACTGCTCAAACGCCTCAGGTCGTCATTGATCGCATGACACAGTTCTACCAACATGATTACGCTAGCGTTCATCGCGGTGTCCATTTCTTAAGCTCTAAAGCGACCGAAGAGATGGAGCTGGTTAGAGAAAAAGTTAGCCACTTTATTTCAGCAAGATCACGCGAGAATATTGTTTTTACCAAAGGCACCACCGAAGCCATCAACCTTGTTGCCAACAGTTATTTACGACCAAGGTTAAAACCGGGCGACGAAATCATCGTGACCGAAATGGAGCACCACGCCAACCTCGTTCCTTGGCAACTGCTCTCTGAGATTTACGATATCACCATTCGTGTTTGGCCGATGGCGGAGAATGGTTATCTGAACTTGAATGACCTTGTCTCTTTAATGAACAACAAAACCAAGCTGCTTGCGATCAGCCATGTTTCCAATGTTCTGGGACGAGTTAATCCAATTAAAACCATTGTTAAAGCGGCGCACAAAGCTAAAGTGCCAGTGTTGGTCGATGGTGCTCAAGCTGTCATGCACCAAGAAATAAACGTGACCGATCTAGGTTGTGATTTCTACGCGTTCTCTGGCCATAAATTGTATGGCCCTACGGGAATCGGTGTCCTTTATGCAAAAAAGGAACATCTGGATAGTATGGTCCCTTGGGAAGGCGGCGGTGCAATGATCGATCAAGTGACACTACCTCTGGGGACTTCATTTGGTCAGGCGCCGTGGAAGTTCGAAGCGGGAACACCAAACATCGCGGGGATTTTAGGTTTAGGGGCAGCAATAGACTATCTAGAAGCGATTGGCTTCAAAGAGATCTCCGCCTACGAAAAAAGCATTATGTACTATCTGATTGATAGCATTAAACAACTCCCTGAAATAGAGCTTTATGGCGACGATGAAAATCGAACCGGTCTATTGGCGTTTAATATGAAAAACCAGCACTCATTCGATGTTGGCTCTTTCCTAGACAGATATGGAATTGCGATTCGTACCGGCCATCACTGTGCAATGCCGCTGATTAAGCGCCTTGGCCAGAATTCGGTTTGTAGAGCGTCTGTAGGCATGTATACCGGGCCAAAAGATGTAGACATGCTTTGCCAAGCATTAAAGCGAATTAGCCAACTATTAAGGTAATGTATGACCCCTGACAAACTTAAACGAAACTTTGACCGATGCGCCGACTGGGAAGAGCGTTATGTCTACCTTATCGAGTTAGGAGAAAGGCTACAGGCGTTCCCCATAGCCAAGTTAGACGATGAATACCTTATTGCCGGATGCCAAAGTAACGTGTGGCTGGATCTTACTGTTGATCAACAAGGTAAAATGTCAATTCAGGCGACCAGTGACTCATCACTAGTCAAAGGTTTACTGGCTCTCGTTGTCATTGCATACAACAACCAAACCGTCGGTGGTATTCTGAAATTCGACATCAAAGCATGGTTTACTCAACTGGATTTGCAATCTCAGTTAAGCCCTAGTCGTAGCCAAGGTTTGGAAGCTATCGTAAGACACATACTCAGCCATGCTCGCATAGTTCAACGTCAATCCGAATAAGAACATCCATAATCCACTCCGTTGCTTGTTTAGTAGCCAGCCTACCAACAAGCAACTATTCCTAGTCCTAGCCACCTTTGCTGACCTTTCATTACATTGTCATTACAACCCCTTACCGAAGGCGACTATAAATTCTTGTAGAGTTTACTTTCATCCCTATCAATAACGACAATGAATCATGAAATACGCTTCTGCTTTATCAACGCTTCTAATCCCGATGTTGCTCACAGCTTGTGGCAGCGAAGAAAGTAACAAGAACACACCAACTCCAGCACCTTCAAAGCAAATTGACGCTCGTGACCCAGTCGCAATCGCTAAGCTTGGAAAAGATTACACCTTACAACTGGCTGTCAGTTCATTCCAATTGAACAGTAATAAAGACTTCAATATCGATATCACGCAGTATGCCGAGAAAACCAACACCACAGGCACATTTGCTCAAGTTCATGGCATACCAGAGCGAAACTACAAAACGATGAGTGATGCCGATGTGTCATTCAATGTCACAGTCAAAACAGATAAAGGTGAAGAGTACCAACTGACTCATTTCAATCTGTATTACGAGAACTTTAACAGCACCTCAGTACCTGAAAAGTTAGCTCTATCCACTGTTGAACAAGACGCGAAAAACGTGACGCTATGGAAGCAGCAATCGAATATTCTGATCAACCAAGATTTCGTTGAAGCCAATATGGGTGTGATGTTTGACCTCGATTCAATGAGACCGATGAACTTATACGTACGATTGGGCGAAACTCTAAGTAATGGTGTTCAATTCTTGCCGTACTCTGCGGAGAATACAGAAACTGGCTATACCAAGATCTCACATACCAACTGCACAGCGATTGAACCGACATCTAAAGCATTGAGCGATATTGGCATCCTTCAAAAAACTTGTATTAACGCTCATGGTTACCAGATCCCGCTAATCATTGAAGACAAGTCTAAGATGCACACCGAATCAAAAGTGGCTCATGTG
This sequence comes from Vibrio sp. R11-SG3-ISO9, assembly GCF_059834255.1. Classification (NCBI taxonomy): domain Bacteria; kingdom Pseudomonadati; phylum Pseudomonadota; class Gammaproteobacteria; order Vibrionales; family Vibrionaceae; genus Vibrio; species Vibrio sp. R11-SG3-ISO9. The sequence goes on along the minus strand of NZ_JCBDGU010000034.1, from coordinate 50,301 downwards.
AAAGCGGTTATGAGCTTCTTCCTAGATAACATGGATAAAGAGATTGCAGAGGCGGTTTATCAAAGCAAAGCGTCGATGGCTTTCTTCTATGATGAGTCTTGGGATGAACGTTTAGACGCACACATGGATGAGTTGGAAGGCAACTACCGCTTCCAAGATCTATTTGCGACCGAAACAACTGAGTCGACGAGTGAAGAGACCAAACCTAACCTAACTGGTCGCGATGCGGCATTTGAAGAAATCCTTCATTTTGTTCACGACTATGGTGTGATGAAAGTTGCTGTAAGCAAACCAACATCAGTTTGGGCAACTATGCAGAAAGAGTTGGATGAATTAAACGCAGCAGCAATTCGCAATGGCACTTACTACCCAAACCTTAAAGACGCAAACATCGTTGAAGCCGACCTAGATGCGGAGTCGTACGACCAAGAGTACCTTGCTTATGCGCTTTACGCTTACTACGACATCAATCCGAAAGGTCACACGTCTCAAGAGTATAAGGCGTCTACTTACAGTGAGTTAGTGAGTCTTGATCCGGAAGTGGTTAAGTTCTTAGAGAAGCACTTCCCTTCTAGAGCCGACTTCAAAACTCAATTCCCGGGTTACCCTAATAACTAATGGAATCGTGCACCAACCAATCCGAGCGCTCGTCGCTCGGATTTTTTCATCAAGCCGGTATTTAGCCACTTCAGCTCATCAGAAATCTACCCACCCTCAACGGATATTATTTGCTAACAAATATAAAGCAATGAGTTGCTTATAATTCTGGCTGTAGCACATTTCTATGATCAACTTTCGAAGATAATACGTATCGATCGTTCTTAAGGAAAAACCTCCCCCAAAAACAATAATGGAGAACAACGTATGTCTTTACGATTAATCGCAACCACCGTCGCTCTTATCGGTGCGAGTTTTACTGCCCAAGCCTCTGAGTGTGAAGTATCAATTGATGCCAGCGACCAAATGAAGTTTTCAACGGATACCCTGAGCGTTCCAGCTACCTGTAAAGAGGTGACACTAACGCTAAACCACACTGGTTCATTACCTGCACAATCAATGGGACACAATGTTGTCATCACTGATACAGCGTCAGTTCAAGCAGTTGGTATTGATGGTATGTCTGCTGGTCTCGACAACAACTACGTAAAGCCGGGCGATGATCGTGTATATGCGTTTACACGCGTTATTGGCGGAGGCGAATCGGTTTCTGTTACTTTCAGCACAGAGAAAATGCAAGCTGGTGGTGACTACTCGTTTATCTGTTCTTTCCCAGGCCACTGGGCAATCATGAAAGGCAAATTCGAGTTTAAGTAATAAGCTAACAAACCGATTCAGAAAGCAGATACTAAAAAGCCCCAACCTAAATCTAGGTTGGGGCTTTTATTTTATTGGGTTCGATTACAGCTTAAAGCGGCTGATTTCGTTCTCTAGTTCATGAGAAAGTTCAGACAGTTGAGCTGCTTGTTCTGCCGCTTGGTGTGCTTCGTCAGCTAGCTCGTTAGATACGTCACGAATACCTTCAGTGTTACGAGTAATCTCAGACGTTACCGATGCTTGCTCTTCAGCAGCAGAAGCGATTTGTGTCGCCATATCGCTGATACGTTCAACCGCTGCGTGAATCTGCGTTAGGCTCGCAGCAGCAGAGTTTGCATCATCTACGCTGGTTTCAGCAAGAGAACGGCTATCGTTCATAATGCTAACCGCTTTACCCGTTGTGCCTTGTAGCAGTTCGATAGTTTGCTGGATTTCTTGCGTAGAGCCGTGTGTGCGTTGGCTCAGAACACGTACTTCATCCGCTACCACAGCAAAACCACGACCTTGCTCACCTGCACGTGCCGCTTCAATAGCTGCGTTCAATGCTAGAAGGTTCGTTTGCTCTGCGATGCCTTGAATGTTCGAAAGAATCGCGTTGATGCTATTACCATGCTCTTCCAGTTCAAGAATAACGTTAGTCGCTACTTGAACTTCTTGTGCAAGGTTTTGAATAGAGCTTTGAGTTTGAGTCACTTGGCCTGTGCCGTGCTCACACGCACCCACTGCTTCAGATGAGTTCTGTGCCGTGTGGTCTGCGTTGCCCGCGATCTCTTGTGTTGCAGCAGCCATCTCGTTTACAGCAGTCGCAACCATGTTGATCTCATCTTGCTGCATTTGAATGCGCGCACTGCGCTCTTCTGCTTGAGAAGCTGTTTGACGAGCTTGATTCGCCAAAGAAGCCGATACTTCACTCAGTTTAAGCACCATAGTATGCATGTTGCCCACAAAGCGGTTGAAGTTTTCAGCCAGTTGACCAATTTCATCATCGCTCTTAGGTTCAAGACGTTGAGTTAAATCGCCTTCACCTGATGCAATTTCTTCTAGAGCAAGAGATACGCGGTTTAGATCGCGGAATAGGAAGCCCACTAACCAAGATACCAGTGCGATAACGACTAGAGTGATAACTACAGCAGTCGTGATCAGCTGAGTCAGTAGTGTTGAGTGGCTCGCTTCTTCAGTTGCACGATCCATTTGAACAGCAAAGATCCAGTTCGTGTCTGGTACCTTAGTGAAGTAAAGCAGCTTCTCTTTACCACGCTCATTAATGATCTCGATGCTGCCCGTGCGAACTGCGTTCTCAATAGTCGACATAGAGATATCGTTAGACAGTTGGCTTACAGGCTTCAAGCTCAGTGCAGAATCCGGGTGTGCTAAGAATGTACCGTCTGTTGCATCGATCAACATTGCGTATGCGTTGTCACCCACATCAAGGCTAATTACATCGCTAACCAGTTGGTCAATCAGTACGTCAGCTCCAACAACACCAACAAATTGACCATTCTTACGTACAGGTTCAGCAATCGTTACTAGAAGCGCTTTAGTGATCGCATCTGTGTAAGCCGTTGTGATGATCTGTTTGCCTGCAGCGTTCGCTTCTTGATACCAAGGACGCTGACGCGGATCATAACCTGCACGGTTACGCTCTGGGTGAGAGCGGTACATACCACCTTCTGGTGTACCAAGGAAAATATCGTCAAAGCCACCCGCTACACGAGCTTGTTTTAGATATGGGACTACATCGCTCTCTTGCGAAAAATCATTAAATGCAGATGCAATGTCTCTACGAATATCAATCCAATTTTTAATACCTTCAGAAGCCGCTTCCGATACGCTTTCTGCTCGCATGTAAATACCGCTACGAGTTTGTTCAAATAGTTGGTTTGCAGAGAGCCATGTCAACGCAGTTGCCATAACTACCACTGCCGATAAGCTCGCGCCTATCAACTTTTGCTTTAATGTTAGTTTCATTCTTAGTACACAAGTGGTTGGAAAACCCGCGCATACTAACCAAATTAATAACCAAATTCGAGCGGTTTTAACAAATAAATGCCTAAAATAACGCCACAAGATTCATAGCTTTATTTTATGACAAAAGCTTGTCACTTCGCCAAATTTATAGCGCTCAAATCAGCCTTTTTTGTCTCATAAAGGACCCTATATTTGGTGTATAAAAAAGGCGAAAGAGCATCACTCTTTCGCCTCATATTTAGATCGGAAATCTATATTTCGTTACAGATTTACCAGATCAATTAACGTTTCTCTGTACGCATACCCATTAGTAGGCTCAAACACATCAGCAATAGAATAAGCGTAAACGGAAGAGCCGTCGAAATCGCACCCGCTTGCAGTGCTTGTACCGCTTCTGTGCCACCAACCCAAAGTAGTGCTACCGCAATTGCACCTTCAAGGAACGCCCAGAACACACGCTGTGGTACTGGAGTATCAACTTTACCACCCGCAGTGATGCTATCGATTACTAACGAACCAGAATCCGACGAAGTAATGAAGAACACAAGTACTAGAATCACGGCAATAATTGACAGCAGCGTACCAAACGGTAGTACATCAAACATCTGGAACATCGCGAGTGAAATGTCGGTTAGGCCTTCAGTACCTAGTTGACCAATGCCGTTCACAATTTGATCAATCGCCAAGCCACCGAATACTGACATCCAGATGATGGTTACTGTCGTCGGAACAATCAATACTGCTGTGATAAATTCACGAACGGTACGACCTTTAGAAACACGTGCGATGAACATACCTACAAATGGTGACCAAGAGATCCACCAAGCCCAATAGAATACCGTCCAGCCATGTAGCCAAGCTTCATCTTCACGACCGTGTGGGTTACTCAGTGGAATGATGTTCTCAATGTACGCCATCAATGTGGTTGGGATAGAGCCGAGCGTTACTGCATAGCCAATCAGACCAACCAAAATCAATAGTAAGAACGCCACCAGCATGTTGATGTTACTGATGACTTTTACACCACCGTCGATACCACGCAGCACCGAAACAACGGCAAGCAGAGTCACGACGCTGATAACAATCACTTGTAGTGAAAGCCCAGCTTCAATACCAAAAACATGTTGGATACCTGATGCAGCTTGCTGCGCACCTAGGCCAAGAGATGTAGCTAGACCAAACAGCGTTGCCAGTACCGCTAAGATATCAACGATGTGACCAGCCCAACCCCATGCGCGATCGCCTAAAATCGGATAGAAGATAGAACGAATCGAAAGCGGAAGACCTTTATTGTAGGTAAAGAATGCCAAAGACAGAGCAACCACACCGTAAATAGCCCATGGGTGAAGACCCCAGTGGTACATAGTTGCACCCATCGCCAAGCGTGCTGCTTCTGGTGTGTTAGGCTCAACGCCAAGCGGCGTCTCGTACCAACCAGTGAAGTATGCTGCAGGCTCTGCCACACTCCAGAACATTAGACCAATACCCATACCTGCAGCGAACAGCATCGCCAACCAAGACATGAATGAGTAATCAGCCGTCGCGTCATTACCACCTAAACGAATCTTACCAAAAGGAGAAACGATCAAGCCTAAGCAGAAAATAACGAAAATGTTGCCAGACCAGATGAACAGCCAATCAAACGAGTTGATGATTTGCCATTTAACACCGTCTAGTGCCGCCTTAGCCGACGCGGTATCCGTAACCAATATCCCAATTAAAAACAGCGCAATAAGACCTGCGCTGATACCAAAAACAGGGTTGTGAACATCAAATCCCCATTTTTGTACGTTATCTTGACCTACCGTGTAATCGGTACTGTCAATACTGTATTTATCTATACCTTTAGTCATTATCCCTCTCTACGGGGTACTACTAATTTAGTAATATCCCTAATCATATTGTGACTAAATAAAACAAACCAGAACACTCAATCCAAGCAGAACAAGTTCGTTGTCACAGCAATTCAAATACTTGGATGACTGAAGTTTAGCAGGTTAAGCTGTTGTTTTCAGTAAACCATAGGCAGTTCGCTGAGTTTTCACTCAAATGTAACCAATTTACTCGAATTTATGACTAAAAAAAGACCGAACACGTCGGTCTATTGATTTAAATTACTTTCAGGTCAAAGTATTTTTATGCTTAAAAAGCACTTTTTCAATAGCGGTAACTAGAGATTAATCATTCAACAAGGCCTGAGTTAACCGCGAATTTCGCCAGCTCAGCGGTCGAATGAATGTCCAATTTGTGCTTTATGTTTTGCCTGTGCGTTTCTACCGTTCGATAGCTAATATCCAACGTCTTAGCGATGGCTTTACTGCTCTCCCCTTTCGCCACCAGCTTCAATACTGCCTCTTCTCGTCTACTCAACGGATTCTTTGCTGTTTGAGTTGGAGTGATAGGCTGAGTGAACAAAGTCTGAGTCACCTTCTCACAGAAATAGGTGGAGCCTTGATTAACGGTCTTAATCGCTTGCACCATTTTCTCAGCGGATATCTCTTTAAGCATGTAACCCACAGCACCCGACTGCATCACTTTCATGATGTATTCACGGTTGTCGTGCATGGTTAACATCAGCACTTTGATCTCCGGCGTCTCTTCTTTAATCAATCGAGTGGCGTCGATGCCATTCATAATCGGCATGCTGACGTCCATCAACACCACATCGGGTTGTAGGTCTTTCACCACTTCAACCGCTTCTAAACCATTGCTTGCAGACCCAATCACTTCGATCTTAGGCTCTAAGTGCAAACGTGCGATAAATCCATCTAATACCACTTGATGATCATCGACGATCACCACTTTAATTGGTTTATCCATAAACTAATCCATCTAATTTCAATAATACGGTGATCTCTGTGCCGAAGCCCGGCTCACTTTCCAATTCAAATTCACCGCCAATAAACTCGACGCGTTCGCGCATATTACGCAGTCCAATACCCGACTTGCGCAGTGTTGTGCTGACATCAAAACCAACGCCGTCATCGCGTATAATTAGCTGCAACATACTGCCCAAAGGCTGAAGTGCCACTCTCACACTATTGGCACTCGCATGCTTCTCAATATTGGTCAATGACTCCTGAGCAACACGATAAAGTGTTGTTGTTACTTCTGATTTCAACTTTAAACCATTTAAACTGATTGCAGCTTCTGTCTCTATCTGAGAATGTGATTTGAAATCAATCAACAGTGAATTCAGTGCCGCTTCAAGCCCTAAATCATCCAAGGCACTTGGGCGAAGATTGTGAGAAATATGCCTAACTTCGTTGATTGCTGTCATTAACGAGTTCTGGCACTTCTCCAAATGTCGTTTTTGGGTGTCATCATCCAGTTTAGTCCCTAACAGCTCTAGGTGACATTTACTCGATACAAGTAATTGATTTATCCCATCGTGAAGTTCGCGAGCTAGATGCTTTTTCTCGTCTTCTTGGAACATCACAGTCTTGTGGGCAAGTTCTTTGAGACTCTTGTCTGCAATACGATGTTCATGCAGGTTAACCGCGAGTGTCAGCACCACAATTACGGCCACGGTTACCGTTACAATGACCACCATGGTGAAGAAAGTGGTTTCGATATTGTTATTAACCGCAGACTGCATATTGGTCACTTCTTGAGAGACATCTTCAATATAGAGCCCGGTTCCTATCATCCAATTCCATTTGCTTAGCCACGATGCATAACTCAGTTTAGGGACAATCTCATTAGTGGACGGCTTCTGCCACAGGTAGTGGTGAAAGCCACCGCCACTTCTTGCTTGCGCCAACAAAGACTCAATCAAATAGTTGCCGTTTTCGTCTTGGATATGAAGAAGGTTCTCTCCCTGCAGCTCAGGCATGACTGGGTGAACAAGATTGGTGCCAAACTCATCATAAACAAAGAAATAACCATCTGTGCCGTAGCGCAGTTTGCTGATGATCGCTTTGACGGCGTGCTGAGCTTCGGCTTCGTCCATATCGGGATCGTTGTAGATGTGAGAGATTGCATCAAACGCCAGATCGACCAGATCCTTTAATGCAGACTCTTTAGACTTAATCAAACTTGAATGGAACAGCTCCACCTCTTTTTCACCCAAGGTCTTGGCTTGGAAAACAGAGATCCAGCTGGTAAGAGCCATCACCAACAACAAGGGTAATAGGCTTAATAGAATCAGTTTCGCTTTTAGAGGCATTTCCACTCCTTGGATACGTCAGCTCTATATGCTTTCATTATTTCGCTCTTTGGCCGAAACAGCCAATCTCCTTGCAGCTTAGTACAAAAACAAAGCTGCCCCTAAGAGCAGCTTTACTTTATCAAGACTTGTTAATTTTATGTAATCAGGCGATCACATTCCGTAGAATTCAGGGAATACCAATAGCGATGCGAGCACCAGTATCTGAATCCCGATAAACGGCATTACACCACGGTAAATATCACGCGTCGTCACACCTTTTGGCGCTACGCCTTTCAGGTAGAACAGGCTAAATCCGAATGGTGGTGTTAAGAAAGAGGTTTGTAGGTTCATTGCGATCAAGATTGCAAACCACGTCATGTTGATGCCCATGATCTCAGCAACGGGTGCAATGATTGGTACGATGATGAAACAGATCTCAACAAAGTCGATGAAGAAACCAAGAATCAAAATAACCAACATCGTGATAATCAGGAAGCCCCACTTCTCACCCGGGATTTGTAGCATCCACTCTTCAACTAGGTAGTCACCACCAGTGTAGGTAAACGCCATAGAGAAGGCCGTTGCACCTAGAAGGATAGCGAATACCATTGCTGTCACTTTCACTGTCTCTTTTGACGCTTCGTATACCATTGTCCAGCTAAACTGACGGTAAAGTAGCGCTAATACGATAGCACCGGCACCACCAAGAGCGGCTGATTCCGTTGGCGTCGCAACACCCGCAAAGATTGAACCTAGTACCACAACAATCAGAGCTAGAGGCGGAATCACAGCTTTCAGAGCGGTAATAACTTCTTGCTTACGGCTGATGTTATCGTCACTTGGGATCGCTTGCGCCGCTTCAGGGTTCATTTTTGCGTAGATAAGGATGTACAACACATAAGCACCAACCAATACCAAACCCGGCCATACTGCCGCTTGGAAAAGGTCTCCAACAGGTACACCAAGCACATCACCTAGCAGAATAAGTACGATAGAAGGTGGGATGATCTGCCCTAGAGTACCGGAAGCACAGATGGTGCCACACGCTAACCCTTTGTCGTAGTTGTACTTAAGCATAACAGGGAGTGAAATAAGACCCATTGCTACCACTGAAGCCCCTACTACACCTGTCGAGGCAGCAAGTAGTGCGCCTACCAAGACTGTCGAGATAGCGATACCACCTCGTACACCACCAAACAGCTTACCCATGGATTCAAGCAACTGCTCAGCAAGACGAGTCTTCTGTAAGACCAACCCCATGAACACGAACAATGGCACCGCCATCAACACCGTGTTTTCCATGATGGATTGGATTCGATAAGGCATGAAGGCAAACATATCCATGCCTTCGGCCCACACACCAAAAATCAACGCGATACCACCAAAGGTGAACGCAACCGGGAAGCCAAGTAGCAACGCAAACAAGGCTACAAAAAACATTACAATACCGATCATTTTTGTCTCCTTACTTTTGCTCGTGTGACTGAATCAGGTGTGGGTTAAATATCTTATTCAGTGAGTGCAGCATCAGGCCAACACCACTGATTGCCATAAATAGGAATGACAATGGGATCATCGCTTTAATAATCCAGCGATACGGCAAGCCGCCAGGATCTCCCGATGTTTCACCTAGTGAGTAACTCTCTTTGGCAAAATCAATACCGTACCAAGCTACCAACAAACAGAACGGGAATAGGAAGAATATTGTCCCTAGCAAATCGATAATGGCTTGAGCACGATTGGAAAGACGCTCGTAAAACAGGTCAACACGTACGTGGCCACCCGCTTTGATAGCATAAGGAACGCCAAGTAGGAATACGGCCGAGAATAGGTGCCATTCCATCTCCTGAAACGCAATCGACACGTCGTTAAATACATAACGCATCACAACGTCATACACCACGTTGGCAAGCAACAAGATGAACAGGATGCTGGATAACCAGCCAAGGAAATCACCAAAACGATTAAAGGCTCGTTCGATATAAATTAGACTTCTCATTCCCTACTCCATGGAATTTGAAATGGCTCCGCTCAATGCAACAGCGGAGCTGTATTAGGGGCTCTTGGCGTTTCGTTATTATTTAAGGTGAAACTGCAAAGAGGTTTTCTTGGGCTTCTCGGTAGCTTAAGACTTGCCCAAGCTACCGATTTTTTGGATTACGCTTTAATACGCAAACCTATTACTGTGCTTGGCTGTTTAGGTAAGCACGGTGTGAGATGTTTGACCATGGACGAACTTGCTCGATGTAAGCCGCTTGCGAAGCTTGAATCTCTTTCGCAGTTGCGTCTTTGTCAGCATGCTCTTTCAGTAGACGGTCATTCGCTTCACGAAGTGCAGTCATTACTTCAACTGGGAAGTCTTTTACCTGAACATTTGGGTACTCAGACTGGATTGAAGCCCAGTTCTTACCACTTTCATGTTTAGATTGCGTGTACATGTCGTAAGCAGCAGTCTTCATCGCTACTTGTAAAATCGCTTTCAGGTCATCTGGTAGCTTGTTCCAAGTACGCTTGTTGATTAGGAACTGAAGCTCTGTACCTGGCTCATGCCAACCTGTGTAGTAGTAAGGTGCGATTTTGTGGAAGCCCATACGTAAATCTAGAGATGGACCTACCCACTCCAATGCATCAATCGTACGACGCTCTAGAGACGTGTATAGCTCGCCCGGTGCGATGTTTGTAGGCTTAGCACCTAGCTCTGCTAAGATTTCACCAGCGAAGCCTGGGATACGCATTTTAAGACCTTGTAGATCTTCTACTGAGTTGATCTCTTTCTGGAACCAACCACCCATCTGAGTATCTGTGTTACCACCTGGGAACGAAAGTAGGTTATGTGGAGAGTAAACCTTCTCCATCAGCTCCATACCGCCACCGTAGTAGAACCAAGCGTACTGCTCTGTTGGTAGCATACCGAAAGGCATCGAAGTGAAGTAAAGCGTGTTTGGCACCTTACCCTTCCAGTAATACGATGCAGAGTGACCCATATCGTACTGACCAGATTTCACCATATCGAATACACCTAGCGGCGCTTTGTGTTTATTCGCAGAGTCGATACGAATTTGTAGACGACCGTTCGACATCTCTTCAGCCATCTTGGCCATGTTCTTAGTCGTATCACCGAAAATTGGGAAGTTTGGTCCCCAAGTTTCCGCCAGTTTCAAACGATAGACTTTGTCAGCAGCTGTCGCGCCTGTAGCAACCATTGCTAAACAAGCTGTCGCGGTAACCGCTACGTTTTTAAACACTCGAGTGAGGGAGTTAGAAATAAGACTCATGTTCACGTCCTTTGTTGGGTTCAATACTCTTTCTATGAGTACTTTATGATTCAACCAAAGAATGCATCGACATCTGTTAATAAGAAATGGGAATGAGCACGCAGGCTACGCAGCCAATAAATTCAGTATTAGACCAAAGAACTAAGTAGTAGTACGTAGGACTTTTACTCAAACAACGAAAATTAAAGAGATAGAGAAGAGACAAGCAGGAGATCGTAAAGAAAAGTTCGTACGTAGTAATCTACGGCTAAAGTTAACAACATTTTACGAGAACGTGACAGACGTCGTGTAGAGTGCCAAGTGATTATGAACATAAGCACTTATAAAATATTGAAAAAGTCTTTGTAAGTTGGATGTGCTCAAAAGCAGTAGAAAGTTTGGCAGGTGCTAGATGTAAAAAAGCCTCGATAAGATCGAGGCTTAAAACTTAGAAAGCGAATTAATTCCAAAGGAATTAGATAGCTTTGTAGACAACCTTGTTACCTGCAAGCTGTTCTTTCGCTACTAGGTTTTCTTCAAGAAGTTTTTTCAATGCGCCCGTTGCCCATGAACCAGCTTTCGCATCTTCTTGACCAGCCGCTAGGCCGATACCTTTAGGGTTGATGCCGTCGGCATTGCTAGCAACGATGTCTAGAACTTGTTGCTGTTTAGGAGTCAGTGATACAGACGCCGCTTTTGGTGCTGCTACTGTTTTCTCTACCGCTGGTTTTGCTGCTACAGTTTTTTCTGCTACAACTTTCTCTGCGACAGGCTTTGCTGTTTTTGGCGTTGCTTCTACTTTTGCTACAGCCGCTTTAATGCGCTTTTGCAGCTTCGCCTGCACCTTACGCTTATGAGCAAGTCTCATTGAATATTTCTCCAGTTCACTGCTCTAACTCGCAGTGGTGAAAATTTGAAGCGCGATTTATACCAAAAAACGGGAGCTATTTGTAGAGTGGAGCGTCGAAAGTCGACGAAAAATAACGATATTGTCTATCAACGTCTATTATTTAGACAGGGCATTATTAATTTGAGGTCATATCTACTGGTTATCCATCCAGACCCAAAATATGAAACTTGGTGAACCCTATGGAAACACGTCATATTGCAAACTTTTCACTACCTAAATTCAAAAGTGCATATCGTTATGTCGCTGTGATCTTGGGCTTCGTTTGCTTATTGGTTGCCCTCTATTATGACGCTCCTCGCTTACTTTTTGTTGGCTCTTTTTTGGTTATTGTTTTACTTGTCGCTGGCTACTATTTGATGCTGCGTAGCAGAGTCCTGTTTACGCTAACGCCAACTCATTTTCAGCAACACTTCTATAAAGGTGGTTGGGTACTGAAATGGTCAAACATAGAAAAGATTGGCTTATGCACTTATCAACAAGATGGATGGCATCAACCTCTTCCTTGGATTGGTATCAAAATTCGAGACTACACCCCTTACCTTGACTCCATCTGTCCTAAGATCACAACTGAACTGCTACTCAACCAACGAGCACTACTCTACCTTGGGGCTAAGCAGGCGGGGCATGAATCTAAGTTTGAAGACATCGTTTTGGACTCATCACAATTCAACGGCAAGATGCGTTTTAGCGACGATAACAGTGATATTTTTATCGACCAAGACGCGCTTGATGCCTCAAAGGCACAAGCCCTAACCAAAGAGAAAGACAGACGCTGGCAATATTCAGGTTTACAAGCGATGCTAGCAAACCGGATGCGTTATCAGCGTGGGTATCATGGCTACGATATCTTTATATCAACCAATGACCTAAAAATGACTGGGGAAGAGTTTGTGGGGCTTGCTCGACGTTACCTTGCAGCGGCGGAACGTGAACAATAAACAGCTCTTGAGCGAGCTGTTTATTTAGATAGGAAGTAAGTTATACCGCTCGTTTAGTAAAGTGGCATTTCATCAGCAACGAACGGGTTAGATGCGCGCTCACGACCAAATGTCGATTCAGGGCCATGACCCGGTACAAACGTCACATCGCGACCTAGGGGCCAAAGCTTAGTCTTGATAGACGAGATTAGCGTGTTGAAGTCACCTTGAGGGAAGTCTGTACGACCAATCGCACCGTTGAACAGCACATCACCAACAAACGCCATTCGCGCTTCTTCACTGAATAACACAACGTGACCTGGGGTGTGGCCTGGCGTGTGGATAACGTCGATCACTTGATTACCAAATGTCACCTTATCCCCTTCATCTAGCCATGCATTAGGTTCAAATGCTTTACACAGAGGGAAACCAAACATTTGGCTTTGGTTCTCTAGGCCTTGGAGCCAAAAGTTATCCGCTTTGTGTGGACCGACAATCTCAACATTTAAGATTTCGGCCAGTGGAACTGTGCCACCGACGTGATCCAAGTGACCGTGAGTCAGCACCAAGTTCACCACTTTTACGCCCAACTCTTCAATGATTGCTGCTAGCTGTGCAACGTCACCGCCTGGATCAACAACAATGCCTTCCATGGTTTCATCACACCACACAATCGAACAGTTTTGAGAGAAAGAGGTAACCGGTACAACTTGATACTTAAGAGACATATACAAACCTTAGAAAGCAAACTTAATAATGGCTAATTTAGCGTTCCATTACATAATCTGGCGCAAACTATGACATTGGATGTCTATTTTGACAAGTTTTGAGCTTGGTACAACCAAACGCATCGAGCCGGGGCTTACTTACCAGCTGCGCACAGGACCTGTATCAATGTGAATGAAATTGCTACGAGCATAATAACCTACACCACCCGCTTTCAAACTTTTCGCAACGTCACGTAGCTCTTTTAGGTTTACGCCATCAATACGGAAATCGATCGCTTTACCTAACATGTGGTAGCTCTTTTTCGCCACACCACTTGAGTTTGAGCGAAGCGCTTCGTTAGTCGCTGGAGAGCGGTAACCAGAGATGATCTGTACTTCTTTTTGAATACCAAGGATATTTTGGATCTGAGTTATTTGGTCAAACAGATTCTTGTCCATTGGGTGAATTTCATTACGACGGAAATCGCGACACAACTTACTCAAGCGAGCCATTTCATCACCCACGTAATTCTTACCATCGAAGTAGCAGCTTTCCAACCGTTCACCGGTATGAAGATTATTCATGCTAATGACTCTAGGTTGGTCTGGGTACGAAGCAAAAGCGATTGAAGGAGTGAGTGAAGCCGCGACCACAGAGCCACCAGCAATAGTGAGAAACTGACGGCGAGAGAATACATTTTGAGACATACAGCAAAAAATCCCATTAAATCGAACAAAAAACGCACGATACATAATGGGTATTGCGACGTCAATGAGCAAAATTTGCTCAAAGACGCTATTTTTGATGCCTTAAAACTCTTAGTTATTGATAGGCATTACAAATTCATCAATAAAGTTTTGTTTGTAAATTTTGGTCAAGATCACCCTTCTCCGCCTTCCTTGTCGTACTGGTAAACGTCACCGCGATACTGGATCCCTTCCTCTTCAAACAGAACGGTTTGATAAATAATATGCACCGGGATTCGCTTTTTGAGCCTCACTTTGGTGTTCGGGCCTAGCGAACCATCTTGTTGCGGTGCCTTTCTAACTTTAGTTGCAAACAACAACTCTGCCAGCTCTTCAGCATGTTCTACGCGAATACACCCAGAGCTGTAAGCACGGAAATCGTCATTGAATAAACCTTTACTCGGTGTGTCATGCAAATAGATGGCGCGGTTATTTGGCGTATTGAACTTATACAAGCCCAATGCGTTACGTGAGCCCGCTTCTTGTCTCATGCGATAAGGGAAGGAGTTAAAATTAATGCTCTGCCAATCGATGAGCTCAGGATCTATGGTTTCCATCGTTCTCCAGCCATCAATCACTCGGAAATTATTGCTGGCTAGGTAACTCTCGTCGGCACGTACCTTCGGCAAGATGTCTTTCACCATGATCTTCCAAGGCACATTCCAAGTCGGATTGAGAATCACCGAGTCTAAATTGATTTCCAGTAGTGGCGTTTTACGAGACTTTCTGCCGACTACAACTTTTGATTCAAAGACCTCTTTGCCGCCCTCCCAATACTTCATTTCAAAGCTAGGTACGTTAACCACAATCAGGGAATCTTTGTCTTTCGGCCACAGACGCGCACGCTCCGCATTCAACGCAATCGCTCGTAAACGATCGTCAAATGGCATGTTGATCCACTTCATCGTATCGGGGCCAATGATCCCGTCAGATTTTATTCCGTGGATCTTCTGGAAGGATTTGACCGCGATTTCTAATTCTAGATCGAAAATCGGGATATTTGGGTCAACGTGAGAGATATCGACACCTACTAAAGCCATTCTCTCTAATAAAATTGGCTTTTGTGTAATCTCATCTTTCAGACGTTTGAGGCCAAGTTGATCATAGCGAGGGAAAGTCTCGTCCATCGCTTGAGAGAGTACGGCGTAAGACTCTTTAAACTGATCGAAATTACCCACAGGTGGCGCATAAGAGAGGACTAACTCCAGCAGATAACCGTTATCGATGCTGTCTTGTAAACGTTCTACAGTTTCCGGAGCGGGTTCAGGTAGCCTATCTTGCAATTTCTCTGAGAAATACCACTCTTTACCAATCAGTGGAGCGTTCTCAACATAACTTAAATAGTGTAGAAACGCGTCCGTGGTGAGGATATCGACTTTGTCCCATTCACCCGACGCTTTGTACTGTTCGATTTGATTAAATTGCTCACTGAAAAGAGGAGCAAACTGCGCCTTGTCGATAAGCGACAATTGAAACTCAAAGGCTTTAAACGCTGCAGAGGACTCCCAAACCACTGGGTAAGACGCATCATGGTAAACACGCTGCGTTAATTCTGGGTACAGGAGCGAAAATGACAGGTCAGATCCAGGCTTAATATCCTGTCTGATCTGATGACTGGCGGAGCCCCACGAATGCGTGGAGACCACCAGTAATATGGCGAAAATATACTTCACTAACATGCGATGCTCCTGATGCCAAATCATCTTTTAAGTATGGCAAAGAAATGGAGCAAGCATGTTATTTTTTAAAGATTTTTATGCATCAAGTTGCACTCCAATGGTTATCCCATTGAATACCCGATTGAAGTGTCGATTTATCGTGTGGTCGAGACTGACTGATCACACCACCAGCACCTGAACTTAGTCGAAATTCATCTGCAAGTAGTACCACACCAGAAGCATCAGCAAGATACGAGAGCTCGACAAGTTCGCGTGTCTCTTTCGACCAAATTCCGTAGCAATTACCGCGCGGGGACGTCGCTAGTATCCATTCCTCTGACGCGGCAATACTCGCAATATAGTGATTGAATCTAGACCACTGCTCTGGCTCAGCATTCAAACTGACAAACTCTCCACCTTTAGTGTGCATCGCCAGAAGAGATGGGTATTCATCCGGTTCACCCCGATATTGCTGTCCGCATAGAACCGTCTCTGCGCCATCATGCGCTAGATGTCGAATGCTCAACTTCTTATCTGGCAATCCAACCTGGTCGAGAATCTGCCCCGAAGCAGAAAGATAAGTCAGGCTTGGTTTCATCGTATCGAGGTTTTTCGGTGTGCGGCCATCAGTGTGAACTCCACCAACCCCAATAGCCAGATCACCACTAGGCATGATGATCACTTCATGAGGGCCAATACCAAAACCACTAAACTCTTCAACTTTGGCGTAGTTCTGCTCTACATCGTAAACGCCAATCACTCCTTCACTGGTATCACTCTTACCTTCGGTCGCATATAGGTAACGACCATCCAGTGAGTAAACTCCGTGCCCATAGAAATGGCGATTGTTGCCTTTGACCATCATTTTGAGCTGTTGCCCAGTCACGTAGTCAAACACGATAAAGAAGTTACCCGGGCGACGAGCAAATACGACAGCGTGATTTTGCTTTGGACTTATTGCAACGCCGTGCCCGCGCTCTGGGATCGGCAACTGACTAATAGGCTTTCCGAATTGATCGGCAATCACTGCTGAGAAGCGATCTCTGCCATTCAGTGCACAACCAATCAGTTTAGGTGAACCGTCTGTTACTTGATTCGATTGATTAGAAGCACAACCAAACGGCAGTACTGGAACAGCGGCACAACCTAGTGCCGCCTTCAACAGGTTTCTACGTGTAGAATCAGTCACCATCAGTTGCATTAAACCCTATTACCACACCAAGCTCGATTGCCACTTCTTCGTGAATCAGGTATTTCAGCTGTTCTAGTTTGTTATATTGAGACAACACAAGACGATAGCCTTCTTTGCTTTGCAATAACTCAAACAAGCTCTCTTGCTCTGGCCAAGTTTCGATGGTTTGTTCAAACTGGGCGAAAACACGATCAGCAAGGTCTTGATGTCCCTGCTCTCGTAGGATTGCATCTAAACCTTTGCCATCTGCCAAATAGAGCGCTTCTAATGCAACAACGTTCGCTTTTAGTTGAGCCAATGAAGTTTGCGCGCGCCATGATTCAGAAAAGTATGGTCGTGGCTTACCGATTTTAGCGAGTGGGCGACTCAACTTCTTCATGCTGTAGTCGAGTTGATTCGTCATGAGTGCAATGTACTCTGATTCCCATTGCTTCTCATCAAGAGACGTCCACGGGTTAACCTGCCAAGCCGATGCAATAGCAGAAGATTTCACCGCTAGGTTTTGTGCAATCGCAGTAACGCTCTGACAGCCAGACGCCTTGTCAGCTAATAGTGGAGAAGCTTTATCATAGAAAGACCACTCGAGTGCACCTAGGCCTTGGACTGTCACACTCTGAAGCGCGATATCTTGCTGTGTCCAACGCTTGTTTTGCTGGTTAAGCTGACTCATTTTAAGCCCAGTGGTGTTCTTTTTATCCGGCCAAAACTGCACGTTCCAACTCTCTTCAAGCGCTTTTGCAGGGCCACGCTCCTGCCCTTGCAACGCCATCCAAGCCGTCATAGTTTGTTGCCACTCCGATTTTAGCTGATCTAATGTCACTGCATCGCTTTGGCAATAAGATTCAACCGCCGCTTCTAGCTCAGACGCTTGTTTCGCAAAATTTACCGCTGAATTGAATTCAGTCAGATAAACATTTGTGCTCAAGTGTTGAGTCGTATCGGCAGAGTAACCAAGATTTGCTTCTTGTGAAACGTTAGATTCTCCCGAAGACTGACACCCCGCCACAACCAGAGCTGAAAGCGGAAGAGCCCACAATTTGTTTTTCATGAATTGCTTATTTTTCATGTTATTACCTAATGTTGAGCATTGTTGCGCGTTTGATTATTGGTTTACTTCGCGCAAAGCAAAGGAAACTCACAATGCGTATTGAACATTGTGAATTTCCGATAAAGATATAGAGCCTAAACGTCGATTATAACGAGTTTAAGAACGCAATAAGTGCTTCACGTTCAGACTTATTCAATTTAAGCACGTTCTGCTTAGCCTGCTCGGCTTCGCCACCGTGCCACAATACAGCTTCCATCACGTTACGAGCTCGACCATCGTGCAATAGGAACGTATGGCCGTTAACTTCTTGCGTGTAGCCCAAGCCCCAAAGTGGTGTCGTTCTCCATTCACGACCATTTGCTAGGTACTCAGGTCGATTATCTGCCAAGCCTTCACCCATATCGTGTAAAAGCATATCGGTATAAGGGCTAATAAGTTGCTTAGACAGTGCAGGTAGCCCTTCTCGCTCCATAGTACGGATATTTGTTTGGTGACAACTTTGACAACCCGATTGAGCAAACAGTGCCTGTCCCTTAACTACTTGTGGATCTTCTACATTTCGGCGAATTGGTACTGCTAAGTGTTGAGAATAGAACTCTACAAAGTCGAGAATGTTGTCACTCACTTCCGGCTTACCGCCATCAGGGAAATCAGTACACGTTGATTGGGCCGAGGTGCAGTTTTCATTTGGGAACAGGTTACTTGTTAGACCTAAGTCACCATTAAACGCCGCAGCATTTTGCTGCATGAGATTTGGCTGTCCTGCTTTCCAACCGAAGCGACCGAGTGTCATCTCATTGCTACGAACATCAAGCACTTGGTTCGCTTTACCTGACACTCCCTTGTTCTCTTTCTGTTGTTGCTCGGCAAAACCTAGAATGGTCTCTTCTGGGATACTTTCTAATAGACCAAGACCAATCATAGGTGGAGCGACACGTGCAGAGAACTGTGTTTTCGGATGCATCTCACCAAATGCCAAGTCAGAGATTGTCAGTGTTGGCTTGCGAAGTGTTACAACAGTGCCATCTGCAAAAGTTACAGGTACATCGGTATAGGAGATGTTGACCTTGCCTTCAGGCTTAACACCTTGAATCGCAAAATCTTGGAGTTGGCCACCATACGTTGGCTCTGGAATGACACCATCACGAATAAAAGCGGTTTTCTGCTCTGGCGTTTCTGCAGGGATGCTGAGACGAACCAACATTGAAACGGCGTTCTCATCACCTTTTTCAGGCGCGTGTCCACGTCCATCTTTGATGTGACAGTTTTGACAACCGTTAGTATTAAATAGTGGACCTAAGCCATCACGAGCATCTGTCGATGCCGGCGCAGGCACCCAAGGATTTCTAAAGAAGCTGTTACCTACGCTGAAATCTAGGCGCTTGGTCATAGGCAGGTTCGCTGCTGGAAGAGAGAATGCATTCGCCCCCTCTTTTTTGACGGTAGTCTTACCGCCTGAATAAACATCATGGGCTTGTAATGGCGAAACGAAAAACAGAGCGGTTAAAAACGAGGCGGAAAGATACGACTTCATACATTGCCTTTGCTAAGTTAGTGAGTATTTAGCTTCGTTGTACTTTTTATTGGCTAATACTTAGATTCATTAGATTGGGTTGGCTTTGACGACCGAGGTGAACAGTCATCGGTGGTTGGACGCGAGGTTTTCTCTTTGAGTCACAACCTATTAGCTATCAACAAATAAGGACTCAACAAATAAGGGCTCAAACGAGCCCTTATAAATATCGAGGTATCACAAGAGATTAAAACTCGTGATCAGCTGTGTCAGGGTTCAGGCTATCGATGCCGATGATGCCCGCTGCACGCTCGATTGCTGCAGTTTGAGAAACTAGTGCAACGATCGTTTTGTTCACAAGTGCGTTACCCGCTGCATTGTCTGCTGCGATTAGCTGATCGAAGTACTCGTTGTTCTTCTCTGCTGAAGAAACAAGCTCGCCAACTTGTGCACGTGCTAGATCGAACTGCTTCTGGATCTCTTTCGCAGCTTGCTTGTCTTTTTGCTCAACAAGGTCGTAGATGCTTGGACCAGAAAGCAATGTGCCATCTTCACGCTTGTACAGACCAGTGTATACGTTGTAGATGCCCTGCTCGTTGTAGTAGTGAGAGTTGTGCGTGTTGTCTGAGAAACAATCGTGCTCATCTTCAGTAGAGTTAGCTTCTAGTGCTACCTTCATACGCTCACCAGCAAGCTCACCTAGAGATAGTGAACCCATGCCGAATAGCATCTTACGAAGACCATTGTCGCTAGATTCAGCTAGTAGCTCTTGACGGTAGTTACCCTTTTCATCCGCAGACCACTGCTTTTCCATCCACTCTAGATCTTGAACTAGAAGCTCCGCAGCTGCTTTAAGGTAAGCACCACGACGCTCACAGTTGCCGTTTGTACACTCAGCACCAACAACAAAATCTGTGTATGCACGCGCACCAGCACCAGCGTTAGTGCCGTTTAGGTCTTGACCCCAAAGTAGGAATTCAATTGCGTGGTAACCCGATGCAACGTTCGCTTCAGAACCACCGATCTCGTTTAGGTCAGCGATTAGCTCTGGTGTGATGTTTGATGCGTCAACTTTAGTTTGACCAATTTGGAAAGTTTCGTTTGCAACGATGTTTGCACTCGCGCCTTCGTTACCTAGTTCGTATTGGTAGTTAGTTGAAACGTAATCGATTAGACCTTCATCTAGTGGCCATGCGTTTAGTTGACCTTCCCAGTCATCAACTACAGCGTTACCAAAACGGAACACTTCAGACTGTTGGTAAGGAACACGAGACTCTAACCAAGCTTGTTTTACTTGTTCAAAGTTGCTCGCAGACGGCGAAGCTAAAAATGTGTCGATAGAAGAGTTAAGAGCTTTCGCTGTGATCACAGAGTCAGCAAATACCGCGTGAGCGATGTCAGCGTAGTGCTCGACAACTTGATCTTGGGTCACTGCTGCAAAAGATGAAGCAGAAGCAAAAATGAGTGACGAAGTAACCGCTTTAGTCACTAAAGATTTAATGGTCATGAAGCATCCTTGTTGAGCTTGATTTATTATATATATTAATAGTGCAAACCATTATCATTTGCACTACTTGTTCGAATAATACAAAGTTACAATTTATTTGCAAGGCTCATACAAAAAAACCTCACAAATGTGAGGTTTTTAGTTCATTTTATGTTAGGTCAAGCACGCTAAGTTACTCGATAGTTAAGTTGTGCTTACCGTGAGACACTTTTGCTTTCAGATAGCTCTCATTACCCGACTTGATGTGTGCAGCCGTATTTACAACTTCTTCAATCTCGATACCGTAAGACTTCAGCTCTTTGATTTTCTTAGGGTTGTTGGTAACTAAACGGATTTTGGTCACATCTAGCGCGCGCAACATCTCTGCGGCCTCAGTGAAATCACGTAAGTCATCACCAAATCCTAAGTGGTTATTCGCTTCATAAGTGTTCATACCTTCGCTTTGCAAACGGTATGCGTCAATCTTATTATAAAGACCGATACCGCGGCCCTCTTGACGAAGGTAAAGAATGATACCGCCTGATTCACCCATGCGACGAATCGTCTCATCTAATTGTTCGCCACAATCACAACGTGACGAATGGAACACATCCCCAGTCAAACACTCAGAGTGCATACGAACTAGAGGGATATCCTGTGTTTTGTCTGCTGCTTTGAAAATCACAGCAACGTGTTCTTTATCTGTTTTTAAGCCGTGGAATGAAAGAAGCTCAGCATCGATGTTGCTGCTGGCCCCTACTTTAAAATCTACTCTGGCACGAACTTCCGCCATATCTACACTCACTTGCTATTCGTTGTATTTAACAGCGCTACGTTATTCATTTAAGTAATAATTTTGTAGCGAACAATCTAATGATAGACACTATGGCGCTGTTGATCACTTTTTTCAAGGCTCTGAACCAACAAAATGTTATAATATAACATTTTTTGTTAACAGCATTAAAAAACCCCACGCCAACCAGGTTGACATGGGGTTAAAAATTAGACAGTTAGCTTAACTTAGCCGACCTGCTTCTGCTTCCAGATCACGAGTTGAATCCAGGCATTTTCCAACTCTGCCAGCTCTTCTTGCGTCAGAAGAGAGACTGTTGACTTAGCACTGTACTTATCTGCCCACTGCTCAGATTGGACATGGCTATAAAACTCTTTTTTTAGATTTGAGATTCTGTTTTCCACCAATACGTCCTTATATTAGAGTGCTAAGTCATATACGAGTGGGATATGTTACAAAATACCGATCTTGAGGTAAACAATTAATTTAATTTTTTATGGACTCACCTTAACACTTTTAATTAGCAAATATATAAATAGCAGTAATAAGAGAAGCGGAAATAGCCAAAGTAATCCATTTGTCATTTTGAACGCAGGTTTATAAAGAACAAATTCACCATAACGCTCAGTCATATATTCAATGATTTGTGTATCGGTTTTTCCAGACTTAACCATTTTAAATACATGAAGTCGTAAATCTTTTGCTATTGGCGAATTTGACTCAATTAAATTTTGGTTTTGACATTGGGGGCAACGTAATGTTTTCGCTAATGATATTGCCTGTTGTTGTTGTGCTAAACTATCGAACTCAAATAGTTCCACTTCTACCGCTACCTGTTTGTTGTTAGAAACAAACACTTCATTAGCTTTTAACGATGGGCTCATAACTAGTACACTTAAAAAACACAATACTAAGACTAAGTGATTCATAGCTTTGCCTTATTCTTAAAATAGTCAGCAAACTCCTCTTGCCACACTTGTTGTGTCATTGCTCCCACTAGCTTTTTAATCACTCTCCCCTGTTGGTCAACTAAGTATGTCTCAGGCGTACCAATAACGCCTAGGTCCAATGCCAATTTACCATTAGGGTCGCTTATCACTTGATGGTACGGATTACCAGAAGTTTGAAGCGCCTTAATCGCCGCTGCGGCCGTGTCACGGTAGTTCAAACCAATGATAGGTACATCATTATCCGCAAGCTTTAATAAGACTGGATGTTCTTGCTTACATATTCCGCACCACGAAGCCCACACATTCACTAATTGGTAAGGGTGTGCAGTCACATCCTTTCTCGTCAAAGTAACAGGGGCATTTCCCGCTACCGCACTTCCTGCAGACATAGGTAGACTCGCAAGCGAAAACTCAGGGAAATCTCTCGTATGTTGCTCGGTGACACTGACTTGTTGTTTTTTGCCCAAAGCCAAACCAAAGACGACCATCACTACAGCAGTAATGGCAAACAGCATCACCATTTTATTGCGAACATTGGATTTCATAACCTGTCTCCTTGATTGGTCGCTGATACCTTTGCACGACTAACACTAAACCTCCTGACATCATGAATAACGCCCCCAACCAAATCCAGCGCACATACGCTTTGTACTGCACTCTAAATGCATAACCTTGACGATCGACCTTCTCTCCCATTGTGATATAGATGTCGCCATGCCAGAACCACTTCATCGCCGGTTCACTCATGTTCATAACCCGTACAGGATAATGGCGACGTTCGGGTGTGATAACGAAACGATGCTCTTCGTTTGAGACCTCAATAACGCCTCTCTCTGCAGTGTAGTTATTTCCTACATAGAGCTCTGTCTCTTGATAGGCCAACGTCCAGTCCATAAACTCAACTTGGCTCTGCGGTGCCAAACGGTAGCTCGCTTCGAAAGAGTGAAAGCTGTTCATCCCAGCCCCTACCGCGAGAACAGCCACACCAAGATGTGCTATCGACATCCCAAATAACTTACGTTGATAACGCGTGTTACGCACGCGCCAAAGGCCATAGCCATGGGTAAAAACGACCCAACACGCTAAGCACCAAGTAACCAATACCATCCATGAGATTGAGTACAAGTCACTAATTAACACTTGTGGTACGTATAGAAGCGAGCCACTTACCATGGAAACCACCGCCAACAGCATCGCTAACTTGAGCGAGCACTGTGGTTTACACACCATTAGTGGTGCGATACCCATCATCACAAGAGCCAATAGCCCTAACGGCGCAATCAACAAATTGAAATACGGCGCGCCAACAGAAATAGTCCCGAGGCCTAACAATTCGAAAACCATCGGGTAGAAAGTACCAAACAAAACAATCGACATCGCCAGTATCAACATCAGTGCGGCGATCAACACCATAAAGCCTTTGCTTTTAAAACCAACAATCGCTTGCGATTCGAGTTGCTCCCCTTTGATGATTAACAGGGAGAAAGAGCTCAGTAATACCAAAACTAGGATCAGTAGTAATGACATCCCTTTGGTTGGATCAACCGCAAATGCATGTACTGAAGTAAGTACTCCAGAGCGAACAATGAAAGTGCCTAAGATACTTAAACTAAACGTGATAAAAGCTAAACTGAAAGACCACTTCAATAACTGTTTCTTACCATTGGCAACGCCCAAAATATGCAGTAGCGCCGTTGCAGTTAGCCAAGGCAACAAGCTCGCGTTTTCAACCGGATCCCAGAACCACCAGCCTCCCCAACCAAGCTCGTAATAAGCCCACCAAGAGCCAAGCGCAATACCTGCGGTTAAGAAGCACCAAGCCACTAAGCACCATGTTCGGCAATGTCTTACCCAATCAAATTCAATAGGTTTAATCATCAAGGCCGCAACTGAAAACGCCAAAACAACAGAAAAACCGACATAGCCAAGGTAGAGTAATGGCGGATGAAAAATCAGCCCAACATCCTGCAACATAGGGTTGAGATCGCGCCCTTCGGTGACAAACGCTGAGTTAAGTTCAAATGGATTGGATGCAAATAAGGTAAACCAGGCGAACACAGTGAGAAGCAGATTCATTACCCAAAGGACTGCATCGTGATAGTCCGCTCGATAGCGGCTTTGTCTTGCAATAAGCCCTGCCCAGCAACTTAAGGTAAGCACCCAGAACAGCAACGACCCTTCATGTCCTGCCCATACGGCTGCTATTTTAAAGGCGCTCGGTAGTTGGGTATTTGAATGCTCAGCGACGTAGAGAATCGAAAAGTCGTCTTGATAGAAAGCCACAGCGAGGATGCTCACAGCAGCAATCGATAGAAGAGAAGCCGCTTGAGTCGCACTGCCAATGAAGGCTGAGTAGCGCTTTGACTGAGCATACCAGCCAGCCAAATAAACAATACTCACCAGACTGCTGAGGATTGCGACGCCAATGAGATTGAATAGCCCTAAAGAACCTAGCATATCACCTCGATATGGCCCCAACGAAGGGGCCGGATAGAACAAACATAACCCACGCTTACGCTAGAGTTAATTGGCCAGCATAAAGTACAAAGGTACGGAGCATTAAAACGCCCGCCAAACTCAAGCAAGTCACAGCAAAAATGTAGACTCCAGTATGACGAACCGCTTTAGGAGTAAAAGCATTGAGCAGCAAAGGTAAAACCATGCCGATACCAATCACTCCATACCAGAACCAACTCGCCCAGAACCCACTACCAATTGCATTCCACGCCGCTTGCTCGCTTTGACCACCAGCGAAGATCAAACCAGTGAAGAAGGTCACGAGAACGAATAGTTCAAACATCACCACTGGACGTTCGAAGCCATGGATCCAAGAGATACTCGGGCCTTGAGGAGACTCTTTAAACACCAGAACCCCAAACAAAATGCAGGCTGCGGCACCCGAAGATAAGCTAGAGAACAAGAACAGTATCGGTAATACTGGGTTGTTCAACATTGGGAATGTGTTTAGCGCTGATAGTAGGAAACCGGTATATGCCGCAAGCAAGAGTGCTAGCACTGCCAAAAAGATTTCTGTTGCGTTTTCAAGAGGTTCCAGTTTGCCAATGAGTTTACCAACAAAATCTAAGCGCCCTTTAAGCCAGCTCTGCTCACTCAAAAACAGTGTGATCTGATCCCTAAAGATGATTCCAATCCACACGAATAAGATCGCCATGTAGACTTGGAATAGGATCACGCCCATCGACATCACTGACGTTGGGTTATAGAAGATCATGATCTTCCAGAAAGAGAGTGGTTTCGTAAGGTGAAACACCAAAATAAGCAAACCCGAAATGATGCCAAATGGCGCGAGAAAAGCCGTTGCCTTTAACACTCCATTCTTCGACGCATCACCTTCGATAACCTTCCTCTTAAGGTAGATAGAGATCATCACTGCACCCGCTGACATACCCGCTAAAAACAAGTAGATAGCGATAATCCAATCCCATACCACGGTTCCAGATTGGAAAGCTGTATCCCATGCACTCATAATCAAATCTCCCCTTTCTGATGTGGTACTTTGTAAAGCTTAGGCTGCGTACCTAAATGCACTTTATCTCTGTAAACCACTTCTGATTTCAGCACTTGATTGATCTTACTGTTTGGATCATTAAGATCGCCGAATATCAGCGCTGTTGTTGGACAAGACTCCACGCAAGCAGGCAGTTTTCCTTGTGCTAAGTTCGTATCGCGACAGAAATTACACTTGTCGGCCGAACCGTCTTTTGGATTGAAAAAGCGTACTTGATAAGGGCAAGCCAGTAGACAATAACCACAACCAACACACTTCTCTTTGTGTACGTCGACAATGCCAGTCTTCTCATCTTTATATGCTGCACCTGTTGGGCACACCATGACACATGGTGCGTTGTCACAGTGTTGGCAGGAGTTTCGTGTAAAGCGATAATCGACATCAGGGTATTCACCTTGTGGCTCGCTGCGCACAATTTCCAACCTTGAAACGCCTTCAGGGACCTTATTCACTTCCCGACACGCTTCTGTACAGGCTGTACAACCGATACATGCGGTTTCATCGTGGATCATTCCATAGCGCTTAGTGCCATCAGTCTGTACGCTAGCCAGTGTTTTTCTGCTAGTAACAACCGATGTGCCAGCGATCCCGGTTGTCACAATCACTGCACCGGCACCAGCTAAAAAGTTTCTTCTAGAGCAGCTCATAGATTACTCCTCCTCTTTCTTCTGGTTAAAGTCTGAGTGACAATCAACACACAGTTTGATCGTTGCTTTCTTATCTAAACTCAGAACCTTAGATTTATTAGCGTGTACATCGTGACAATTTGAACAAGTTAGGTTTTTAGCGTGAACGTCATGTGTCCAGTTATCTTCTTGTAAATATTCTGGTTTATGACAATCTGTACATCCACTATTTGCCTGTAAGATCTTTTGAGGATCCAAAAATACCTTATTTGTTCCTTTTTGCGATTGTGCGGATCGATATTTGATCACCTCTGGTGCCCCTTCTCGGTGATCTGGACTTATATTACTGTGACAATCTGTACAGTTAATTTCTCGTCCAACAATATTATGTGCATCTATACCATGTGAACCCAATAATGTTTCTTTGGAATCTTTATGACATTGAACGCACTTATAATCTTTATCGCGAATTAATTCGACTGCATGCCTATTTGATTCCGTTGGCGTTATTTCAACGGATTCGGCAACAGCATGAATGGAATAACCATAGAGGCAGAATGCTAGAAGGGATTTAAGCATTATGACTATGGCCAATTTTATATTGCCCATTTTTCCTTTCCTTATATCGGATTTATTTAACTCTCAACTAAATAAAAATCCGATTAAACAAAAGTATCCTTAAACAGCACTATTACCGTCTAAATGATATCAATTCTTATTTTGGAAAAGCCACAACGCTTTCTATTAATAAGGATATACCTCTAATGGGTTAAGTTGAAATTTGCATTGATGATTATGTGAGCACAGTCACCACATTTCAATTGTGGTTATAGAGTTAAGTTATTGTTCTTTAATGAGAATAATTCTTATGATTAACCAGTCAAAACACCCACACCTACCCCTTTAGGGTTATTGTTAAACTAGCGTGATTTATATCACTAGTGATAATTGATCTAAAACAACAATGCTTCAACACGTAACAAAATGTGTTTGTTTATGAATTAATATAAACAGGAATTCTCCAATTCTTAATTTGAAATAGCAAACTCACAACGCTTGGTATAAAAATCAGTATATTGGAGATATCACTGTGAAAAAGCACTGGATACGTAATTCCGTCACAGCCTTATTGCTGGTCAGCACTTCATTAGTAAGTGCAGCTAGCTTCGCTGCGTCAGAACAAAAAACAATTGGTGACCCTCGTAACGACCAATTCGAGCAGAACCACCCCGACCAATATCATTCTTGGAGACAAACGTCAGAGAGTGAGCACATTGAAGACGCGCTACATGAAGACCCTAATATGGTGATCATGTGGGCGGGTTATGGTTTTGCAAAAGACTATAACAAGGCCAGAGGTCACTTCTATGCACTTGACGACGTGCGACAAACACTTCGTACGGGCGCACCAATGGACGAAGGATCTGGCCCTATGCCAATGGCGTGTTGGAGCTGTAAGAGCCCAGATGTAGCTCGTGTTATCGAAGAGCGTGGCGAAGATGGTTACTTCGAAGGCAAATGGGCACGCCTAGGCGAAGAGATCGTCAACCCAATTGGCTGCTCGGACTGTCATGATACGCAAAGCGACGGCTTTAAAAACGGAGAACCCGCTTTGAAAGTGACTCGACCTTATGTTGAGCGTGCATTCGAAGCGATTGGCAAGAAGTTTGATGAGCAGAGCCGCCTCGATCAACAAGCTTCTGTTTGTGCGCAGTGCCACGTTGAATACTACTTCACGGGTCCAAACAAAAGCGTTAAGTTCCCATGGGATCAAGGTACCACCGTGGAAGACATGGAACGCTACTACGATGCACTTAACTTCAAAGACTGGACACACAAAGTCTCCAAAGCACCAATGTTGAAAGCACAGCACCCAGGCTATGAAACATGGCGTGAAGGCATCCATGGTAAGAACAAGGTGGTTTGTGTCGACTGTCACATGCCTAAAGTGACCAAGGAAGATGGAACTGTGTATACCGACCATAAAGTCGGAAACCCATTCGACCGCTTTGAAGACACTTGTGCAAACTGTCATACACAAAGCAAAGAGACCATGCAGAACATCGTTTCTAGCCGTAAAGCGCAAGTGCTTAACATGAAGCTAACCGCAGAGAAGCAGATTGTGGCAGCACACTTTGAAGCGGGCGCAGCCTGGGATGCTGGTGCGACTGAAGATGAAATGCAACCTATCCTACAAGATATTCGTCATGCACAATGGCGCTGGGACTATGCGATTGCCTCTCACGGTGTACATATGCACGCTCCTGAAGTTGCACTAGAAGTGCTAGGCACCGCGGTTGATAGAGCAGCAGATGCACGTACCAAACTGGTTCGCCTGCTAGCGAAAAAAGGAATCACAGATCCTATCGAGATCCCAGATATCTCAACCAAAGCGGCTGCACAGAAAGCGTTAGGCATGGATATGGATAAGATGAACGCTGATAAGAAGCACTTCTTAGATACTGTCGTTCCAAAATGGGATGAAGCGGCTGAAAAACGCGAAGCGAATTACGACTATTAATCGTGACAGCCAAGGGCGGTAATTTCAGCCAAAACCGTGAGTATCCATACTCACTATGATCAAGGGCTGCTTTTTAACGCCCTGAAATAGACGTCATCATCAAATCAAGCCACACTCTACGTGTGGCTTTCTTTTATCTTATTCACCCACTCGAGAGCCAATGGAGAACCGATGAAAACAACATTAGTCATCACCGCATTGTGTGCAAGTTTAACCTGTGGCATCGCTCAAGCCTCTGAGCGTGCAGAAACGGGATGGGAATGGATTGAGCAAGGCGCTTTGATTGTTGATGTAAGAACGCCTCAAGAATTCGCAGATGGTCATTTAGACAATGCGATTAACTATCCTCTCTCTGAGATAGAGCAGCATTTCGCGAAACTCGACAAGGACACTCAAATCGTTCTTTACTGTCGTAGTGGAAATCGCTCAGGTCAAGCCTATCAATGGCTAGAGAAGCAAGGCTTCACCAATTTACACAACGCTGGTGGATTGGTAGAGATGCAGCAAAGTAAATAAGCTCTGAACTTTATTCGTCTTAATAGGAAAACAGAGCTTTAAGCAAGATCGCAGGTTGATCCTAGCAAGCTAATCAGTATAAGGCATTTTATTACAGCATCTGCTTAGCTTGATTGATCGAGTGGATGATTGAAACCCTATCAAGCCCTTGTTGGTTCGAGTCTAGCAGCTGAGTCCAAACCTCGATCGCTTGCTCATATCGCATGCTAATGAAGTGATCGCTCGCAATGAGCATTAACGCTGTACGATCGTTAGGATCAAGCTCCAAAGATCGTTTAAGAAGTGCATTGACCTCCTCTCCCATCGACTGCTTATTCGCATAGTATAACGCCGTAGCTTTTGCTGCAAACAGCCGTGCTACTGGCTTGCGCTCTAGTCGGATAGCATAATCGTAGCTTGTTACAGCGGCTGCAAACTCCCCTTGCTCAAGGTAGACACTGCCGAGTTTAAACCACAGTTCTGCTTGATTTGGATCTTGTTCAAGCTTGCTCTGCAGTTCACTTTGATAGTTAGCGAAGGTAACGGGTTGTGACTCAGAAGGGTCAGGCTGTGGCAGATCTTGTTTCATCAGATACCATAAAATGCCAGTCCCTAAAACAGCGAACACTGCCAAGCTTAAATTAAGGCGTCGTGCCTTTTTGCTGCGACTACTCATAAAGATCATCGAGATGATAAATAGGCTTGTGAGTAGGATCGAGATCAACAACCAATTTTCCATGCATATCTCCTAGAGTAGAAATCTTACTTTACCCCTTTCTCCAGCAATATACTTTGATCGAGTTTATGAACTTTCCTGACTTTGGTAATGAATTTGAAACATAAAAAAACCGAGCGCTAAGGCTCGGTTTTTATTCATAAAATCATGTTTAACGATAGATTTTATTCTGCGTCTTGCTCATCTGAAGATGCATCTGCAGCTGGCTGTTCAGCTGTTGCTTCTGGCGCTTCACCTTCTGCAACTTCACCGTCAACGATTTCTGCTTCTTCAACTTCATCGATGCGCTGTAGACCAACTACGTTTTCGTCTTCAGAAGTACGGATTAGCGTCACACCTTGCGTATTACGGCCAACTTGGCTCACTTCCGCTACGCGAGTACGTACTAATGTACCTGCGTCGGTGATCATCATCATCTCATCGCCTTCTTCAACTTGAACTGCGCCAACAACTGGGCCATTACGTTCAGAGACTTTGATAGATACTACACCTTGCGTTGCACGACCCTTAGTTGGGTACTCTGCAAGCTCAGTACGCTTACCGTAACCGTTTTGAGTCACTGTTAGAATGTCGCCTTCATTAGAAGGAACAATCAGAGACACAACTTGGTCATCTTCTGGAAGCTTCATACCGCGAACACCAGAAGCAGTACGACCCATTGGGCGAACCTTATCTTCGTTGAAGCGAACAACTTTGCCCGACTTCGAGAACAGCATGATGTCGCTATCGCCGTTTGTGATGTCTACGCCAATCAATGAATCGTCGTCACGTAGGTTAACCGCGATTAGGCCGTTAGCACGTACGTTTGCGAACTGATCCAGAGATGTCTTCTTAACAGTACCGTCGCCAGTCGCCATGAAGATGAACTTATCTTCAGAGAACTCAGAAACAGGTAGAATCGCTGTAATTCGCTCACCTTCTTCTAGAGGAAGAATGTTCACGATTGGCTTACCACGAGCAGTACGACTTGCTAGTGGTAGTTGGTAAACTTTCAGACGGTACGTCTTACCACGAGTAGAGAAACATAAGATGTTATCGTGAGTATTGGCAACAAGCAGACGCTCAATATAATCCTCATCTTTCATCTTAGTCGCACTCTTACCTTTACCACCACGACGCTGTGCTTCGTAGTCGCTTAGGATTTGGTACTTAACGTAACCTTCGTGTGACAGTGTCACCACTACGTCTTCTTGAGCAATCAGCTCTTCCATGTCGATATCGTGGCTAGCTGCGGTGATCTCAGTGCGACGTGCGTCACCGTAGATATCGCGAACTGCTTCTAATTCTTCACGGATCACTTCCATTAGGCGCTCAGTGCTTGCAAGGATGTGCATTAGCTCAGCGATCTCATCAAGAAGTGCTTTGTATTCGTCTAGAATCTTCTCGTGCTCTAGACCGGTTAGACGGTGTAGACGAAGTTCTAGGATTGCTTGCGCTTGAGTTTCCGTTAGGAAGTACTGACCGTCACGGATGCCGTATTGGTCTTCTAACCAATCTGGACGAGCCGCATCAGTGCCTGCGCGCTCAAGCATTGAAGCAACATTACCTAGGTCCCAACCACGTGAAACTAGGCCAACTTTTGCTTCTGCTGGCGTTGGAGCGTTCTTGATAAGTTCAATAACTTCATCAATGTTCGCTAGAGCCAGAGATAACGCTTCTAAGATGTGTGCACGATCACGTGCTTTTCTTAGTTCGTAGATAGTACGACGAGTCACAACCTCACGGCGGTGGTCTACGAAGCACTTAAGCATGTCTTTCAGGTTGAACAACTGTGGCTGGCCGTTGTTTAGGGCAACCATGTTGATACCGAAAGTCGTTTGCAGCTGAGTTTGTGCGTAAAGGTTGTTTAGAACCACTTCGCCTACTGCATCACGCTTACATTCAATAACAATACGCATACCGTCTTTATCAGACTCGTCACGCAGTGCACTGATGCCTTCTACTTTCTTATCTTTAACCAGTTCAGCAATCTTCTCGATCAGACGTGCTTTGTTTACTTGGTAAGGGATCTCAGTAACGATAATGGTCTCTTTACCACTCTTCTCTACTTCGATGTCCGCTTTTGAACGCATGTAAATCTTGCCGCGACCAGTCTTGTAAGCATCGACGATGCCTTTACGACCGCTGATCAGCGCTGCTGTTGGGAAATCAGGACCAGGAATGTAGTCCATTAGCTCATCAATCGTGATCTCTTCATTATTGATGTAAGCCAAACAGCCATCAACAACTTCACCTAGGTTATGAGGTGGGATGTTGGTCGCCATACCTACTGCGATACCAGAAGCACCGTTTACCAATAGGTTAGGAATTTTCGTTGGTAGAACCGCTGGGATCTGTTCAGTACCATCATAGTTAGGTACGTAGTCCACCGTTTCTTTATCAAGGTCAGCCAAAAGCTCGTGGGCAATTTTCGCCATACGAACTTCGGTATAACGCATTGCAGCCGCGGAGTCGCCATCGATAGAACCAAAGTTACCTTGGCCATCAACTAGCATGTAACGCAGTGAGAACGGCTGAGCCATACGAACAATAGTGTCGTATACAGCGCTATCACCGTGCGGGTGATATTTACCGATTACATCACCTACTACACGAGCAGATTTTTTATATGGTTTGTTCCAATCATTACCAAGTACATTCATCGCGAATAGAACGCGGCGGTGTACTGGTTTTAGGCCATCACGCACATCAGGAAGGGCACGACCAACGATGACGGACATCGCGTAGTCTAGGTATGAACCTCTAAGCTCATCTTCAATATTTACGGGCGTGATCTCTTTCGCTAGATCGCTCATAGAGCCATTTTCCCTCTATAGTCAGATCGTATTTTTGAATACGTATAAGACCGAAAAATATAACACAAATTTACCTTGTGAGGCATCACTTTCCCTATCCTTTTATCATCTTGTGAGCCTTGTAGCCAATCAATTGATGAGAAATTGCACGTCATCATCATATCTTGCTGAAAGATGGTTACTTTGCGTCCAACAAATTCGCAAAATTGTAGATCTTCTGGTCAGAGGCAAAAGCCAAGTTATAATGCTCTCAATTTCATGGATGCATTATTTAACTTGGAAATGCCGATTATGACCAAATCACAGAACGTCGACCCAGCAGAAATCAAAAAATTCGAAGACATGGCGTCACGCTGGTGGGATCTCGAAGGCGAGTTTAAGCCTCTTCACCAAATCAACCCTTTACGCCTAAATTACGTGCTAGAAAAAACAGAAGGCCTGTTCGGAAAGAAAGTTCTCGACGTGGGTTGTGGCGGCGGTATTCTTGCTGAGAGCATGGCAAAAGAAGGCGCAGTTGTTACCGGTTTAGACATGGGTAAAGAGCCGTTAGAAGTTGCTCGTTTGCATGCGTTAGAGACTGGCACCAAGCTTGAGTACATTCAGAGCACCATTGAAGATCACGCAGAGCAAAACCCACAAACGTATGATGTGGTAACTTGTATGGAGATGCTTGAGCACGTACCAGACCCGCAATCGGTGATCACGGCTTGTTCTAAGTTAGTGAAGCCTAACGGCCACGTCTTTTTCTCAACATTAAACCGCAACTTTAAGTCGTACTTGTTTGCGATTGTTGGCGCAGAGAAGCTATTGAAGATCGTTCCAGAGGGTACTCACGAGCACGAGAAGTTCATTCGCCCAGCTGAACTTATCAAGATGATCGATAATACGCCTCTTCAGGAATTAGGTATTACTGGCTTGCATTACAACCCACTGACGGACACCTACCGTTTGGGAAGTAACATAGATGTTAACTACATTGTTCACACAAAGAATTTTGCGTAAACCCTACCAATAACCCCATAAAAAATAATTTAATTTAGACTAATGAAAAAGGTTGCAATTACCATAAGTTTGCGACTTTTTTCAGTCTAAATTTCGTGCTCCCGATTCCATTTTGACCATCTAGATTCAATTTTAACCTTTGAAAATCCGCCTCCTCTTTTGGCCAAAGATCAAGGAATTTTTTTTTATGAGCGCGCAAAATTAAACCATCATTAAAAAGCCAATTTTCTACAATCAAGTGAGAGCTATCCTCATCAGTTAGTGGTCACTTACAGTTTTTTTTCAATTTCGTAGTTATCCACAAGTACTCCCATTTCTTTGCCTTGAAAAATCTCCGGCCTAGCACTATCTTGTAACCCAACAAACAAATGACCCCTATATGTTGTGTTTGAACTACAATATATGGGTAGACCAAGATCACAAAGCCGACATGTAATTTACAAAAATTACACAGAAATAGACAAAAACATGGCTTTAATCAGTTTTGTTAGGGAAATTAAGCAGAATGAACCAACAACTTACTGTTACTAAGCGTAACGGTCGCAAAGAAACGATTGATCTAGAAAAGATCCACCGCGTGATCACATGGGCAGCAGAAGGCTTGCACAATGTTTCTGTATCACAAGTAGAATTGAAAGCTCACATTCAATTTTATGATGGCATCACCACAACTGACATCCATGAGACGATCATCAAGTCAGCTGCGGATCTGATCTCCGAAGAGACTCCTGATTACCAATACCTAGCTGCACGCCTAGCTGTATTCCACCTACGTAAGAAAGCGTATGGTCAATACGAGCCGCCAGCACTATTTGACCACGTTGCAAAACTGGTTGATATGGGTAAGTACGATAGTCACCTTCTGGAAGACTACACGCCAGCAGAGTTTGCAGAACTGGATCAATACATCGATCACAAACGCGACCTAGACTTCTCTTATGCAGCGGTTAAGCAGCTTGAAGGTAAATACTTCGTGCAAAACCGTGTAACGAAAGAGATCTACGAAAGTGCTCAGTTCCTGTACATCTTGGTTGCTGCTTGTCTGTTCGCTAAATACCCGAAAGAAACTCGTCTTGATTACATCAAGCGTTTCTACGATGCGGCATCGACATTTAAGATTTCCCTACCTACACCGATCATGTCTGGTGTACGTACTCCTACACGCCAATTCAGCTCTTGTGTACTGATTGAGTGTGGTGACAGCCTAGATTCAATTAACGCAACAGCAAGCTCAATCGTACGTTACGTTTCTCAACGTGCGGGTATTGGTATCAACGCTGGTCGTATCCGTGCTCTAGGTTCAGAGATTCGCGGTGGTGAAGCATTCCACACAGGTTGTATCCCATTCTACAAATACTTCCAAACTGCGGTTAAGTGTTGTTCTCAAGGTGGCGTACGTGGCGGTGCTGCAACAGTATTCTACCCACTATGGCACGGTGAAGTTCAGTCTCTACTTGTACTGAAAAACAACCGTGGTGTAGAAGAGAACCGTGTTCGTCACATGGATTACGGTGTACAGCTGAACAAGCTTATGTACTCTCGTTTGGTTCAAGGCGGTAACATCAGCCTATTCTCGCCATCTGACGTACCTGGTCTATACGATGCGTTCTTCGAAAACCAAGAACGTTTTGAAGAGCTTTACGTTAAGTACGAGAACGATCCATCGATCAAGCGTGAAACAGTGAAAGCGGTAGAGCTATTCTCTCTACTAATGCAAGAGCGTGCTTCTACAGGCCGTATCTACATTCAAAACGTAGACCACTGTAACACTCACAGCCCATTTGATGCGGAAGTAGCACCTGTTCGCCAGTCAAACCTATGTCTTGAAATCGCGCTTCCAACTAAGCCGCTAACAAACGTAGAAGACGACGAAGGTGAGATTGCACTATGTACGCTTTCAGCATTTAACCTTGGCGCTATCGACTCTCTTGATGACCTAGCAGAACTGTCTGACCTAGTGGTTCGTGCACTTGATGCACTTCTTGACTACCAAGACTACCCACTGCCAGCGGCTTACAAGTCAACAATGAACCGTCGAACTCTGGGTGTTGGTGTTATCAACTACGCATACTACCTAGCAAAACACGGTGTTAAGTACTCTGATGGCAGCGCAAACGGTCTAACTCACCGTACATTCGAAGCTATCCAATACCACCTATTGAAAGCGTCGGTAGAGCTTGCGAAAGAGCAAGGTAAGTGTCCTTCGTTCCACGAAACGAACTACGCGAAAGGCCTACTGCCAATCGACACTTACAAGAAAGACGTTGATCTAGTATGTGAAGAACCACTTCACTACGACTGGGATGCACTACGTGCAGAGATCGTTGAACACGGTCTGCGTAACTCAACACTAACAGCGCTAATGCCTTCTGAGACATCTTCTCAGATCTCTAACGCGACAAACGGTATTGAGCCACCACGTGGTTTCGTTTCTGTAAAAGCATCGAAAGACGGTATTTTGAAGCAGGTTGTGCCTGACTTCCTAAACCTGAAAGACAACTACGAACTACTTTGGAACATCGGTTCTAACGACGGTTACCTGCACCTAGTGGGTATCATGCAGAAGTTTGTAGACCAAGCGATTTCAGCA
Source organism: Vibrio sp. R11-SG3-ISO9 (assembly GCF_059834255.1). Lineage (NCBI taxonomy): Bacteria > Pseudomonadati > Pseudomonadota > Gammaproteobacteria > Vibrionales > Vibrionaceae > Vibrio > Vibrio sp. R11-SG3-ISO9. The sequence goes on along the minus strand of NZ_JCBDGU010000034.1, from coordinate 13,400 downwards.
AACACTAACTATGATCCAAACGTATACGAAAGCGGTAAAGTACCAATGAAGAAACTTCTTCAAGACCTACTGACTGCATACAAATACGGTGTGAAGACGCTTTACTACCATAACACTCGTGATGGTGCGAAAGATGAACAGGGCGCAGTGGCACAAGAAGATGATTGTGCAGGCGGCGGTTGTAAGATCTAAGCACAAGTAACAAACATAAGAACCCAGAGAAGCCATCTTCTCTGGGTCTAAAGCATTAACGAGGCCTGTTATATAGGTCTGGAAAGGATTTGAGGCATTCATGGCTTACAGTACTTTTACCCAAACAAAAAATGACCAACTAAAAGAACCTATGTTCCTTGGTCAATCTGTAAACGTAGCACGTTACGACCAACAGAAATTTGAAATATTCGAAAAGCTTATCGAGAAGCAACTGTCTTTCTTCTGGCGTCCAGAAGAAGTTGACGTATCTAGCGACCGTATCGACTACAACAAGCTACCAGAGCACGAGAAGCACATCTTCATTTCAAACCTGAAGTACCAAACGCTTCTTGACTCAATTCAAGGCCGTAGCCCGAACGTAGCGCTACTTCCACTGGTATCACTACCAGAAGTTGAAACTTGGATCGAGACTTGGTCTTTCTCTGAAACGATCCACTCTCGTTCTTACACGCACATCATCCGCAACATTGTGAATGATCCAGGCGTTGTGTTCGACGACATCGTTGAAAATGAACACATCCTAGCGCGTGCGAAAGACATCGCACACTACTACGATGAGCTAATCAAGCTGACTTCTGACTACCACCGCTACGGTGAAGGTACACACAACATCAACGGCGAAGAGATCAAAGTATCGCTATACGAGCTGAAGAAGAAACTGTACCTATGTCTAATGTCTGTTAACGCACTAGAAGCTATCCGTTTCTACGTAAGTTTTGCGTGTTCATTTGCATTCGCTGAGCGTGAGCTAATGGAAGGTAATGCGAAAATCATCAAGCTAATCGCTCGTGATGAAGCGCTTCACCTAACTGGTACTCAGCACATGATTAACCTGCTGCGTAACGGTCAAGATGACTTCTCATTCATGCAGATCGCTGAAGAGTGTAAGCAAGAATGTTTCGACCTATTTAAAGATGCAGCAGAGCAAGAGAAAGAGTGGGCAGAATACCTATTCAAAGATGGCTCTATGATCGGTCTAAACAAAGACATCCTTTGCCAATACGTTGAGTACATTACGAACATTCGTATGCAGGCGGTTGGTCTAGGTACAGCTTACCCAGAAGCAACGTCTAACCCTATCCCGTGGATCAACGCTTGGTTATCTTCTGATAACGTTCAAGTAGCACCACAGGAAGCAGAAATTTCATCTTACCTAGTTGGTCAAATCGACAACGAAGTAAATGCTGATGACTTCGAAGGTTTCGAACTGTAATGCCAACGCTGAAGATCAACAAACTCATCACGATTGAATCTAACCCATCTAACACTCTGTTAGAGACCATGGAGCAGGCAGGACTTGAGCCTGAGTACAACTGCCGAGATGGTCACTGTGGCGCTTGTCGCTGCACGTTGGACTCAGGCGAAGTCGAGTACGTTGGTTTTGCTATGGCTTACACACAAAGCAACGAGATCTTGCCTTGTATTTGTAAAGCCAAAACAGAGTTGTCATTGAGCAACGTGATTCATCGCAACAAGCAGAAACGCGCTTAGTCATGGGATAGCTCGATAAAGACATCAAAACACAAAGGGCCCGATAATTAATATTATCGGGCCCTTTTTCATATATTGATTCTAACGTTACAAGCCTGTTGTCATAAAACAGAATTAGGAATGAACAGCTCTTTGATGCGCTTAAGCGAAGTGAACTGACCAAACATAGGTTTATTTTCTAAGTGTCTTCGTAACATGTCTGCGGCAACCGTTTTGATTACCGTTCTGGAGTCTTCTCGGTTGTATGAGCGGTGAAACTCAAATACTTGCCCCCACTCACCTGCTGGCGTCGATAACGCTACACTGAAGGTTTTATCTTCAAGTTTGCCCGTCACAAGAGCGAGCTCCGTGGCACACTTCTCTCTTGTCGCTCCAGCTAAGGCCAATGTTGCAGCCAAAGGATCGCTTTTATCGATATCGCTGCCTTTGCTCTCCGCCATTACCCAAGAGTGGCCAAAACAGTTTTCAATGTTTTCGTCAGACTGTAACCATGCAGATAAAGCTCCCTTAGTCGACACTTCTGACACAGATAAGGTTTTGTGTTTTTCACTCAATAGGTGGCCTAAATGCTCAACCATTGGCTCATCGACACTCACGACATTGCCTTCTAAGAGCTTATGAACCATCTGAAGCAGTTTTACACGAACCTCAAGGCCCGATTTAGGCCCAAATAGTTTCACTTCTATAAAGGGTAAATAAGAACGGTAACCTAATTCGTATCCTTCAGGTAACTTAAGCTGGTCTAGAATATCTGAGATACCGGATTCAGAGAGTCCGAAGGTGTAGAGCCTGCTGCATTCAAAAGCACTGATTTCTGGGTAGCTTCGCGATAGATCCGGTAGAATTTGATCTTTCACCATCTTTTTAAACTCACTCGGGACACCGGGAGTGAAGTAGAAGGTCGCGTCATTAATTTTAAGTTTGAAACCACAAGCCGTGCCGACAGGGTTATCGACGATCTGTGAACGTTCAGGCAGCATAGCTTGTTTCAGGTTACTGTCTGGCATTTTAGCTCCACGCGCTGCAAACATACTCTCCATACGTTGCAGCCAATCAGGAAAAAGAACCAGTTTTTGATCGGCCGCGCTTGCTGCTGCGGCGGCACTCATGTCGTCCGTCGTTGGCCCTAACCCACCATTAACGATGACCACATCGTAGTTAAAACTCAGCATCAAAAGCTCTTCCACCAGCGCACCCATTTGGTCACCGACAGTGGAACGTTTTGCCAATGCAAAGCCGTGTTGATAGAACTCAGCGGACATCCAAGCGGCATTCGTGTCTACAATGTCTCCGTGAAGAACTTCTTCACCTGTACTTAACATTGCGATTTTGGTCATATTTTCATCCCTTGCTGTCATATAAAGACGCTGCATTATTTTTAAAGTGGTCTATCTTCAATGTTTAGGCGTTTAAGTCATTTCACAAGTATTAATGATGTGAAATTTAAGATTATCTTTCAGAAAGCGCACAATTATTAGTTCCATAAATCAGGCAATTAATAGATAATTGTGACTTCGCTCAACCTATCAACTTTCATGGAGACCCTTGTGGCCAAATCACCGTTATTAGCAAAGGTTACTGCTGCATTTTCACTGTTAATGTCAGCGAACTCGGTTGCAAGCCAATACGATTTCGACCAACCATTCAACCTTTCATACTCGGATGATTGTACTCAAGAGTACTGCGTAAATGATAACTTGTATACCTACAAGCCGAGCACCAATTACGCGCTAAGTGAATCAAGCGACGAGTACGATTTCTCAATCCAACAACCAAAGCATTTCTTAGTAAGCGAAGAGAAAGACTGGGATTACCTAATGGGCCAAACTTATACCATTCTGGGTCTTAGTGTTGCGACTGTTGGTTTGATGACATTCCTTCCTGAATCCATCACCAAATGGGATGATGACCAGCGTGACCTAAGTAAGCTGGGTCAAAAATGGAAAGATAACGTCTCTGATGGCCCGGTATGGGACCGAGATGAGCACTTCCTAAACTATGTGATGCACCCTTACTTTGGTGGTGTTTACTACACGGCAGCTCGTCACGCTGGTTACAACGAGTTTGAGTCTTTCGTGTACTCTTGGACCATGTCGACCTTCTTCTGGGAATACGGTGTTGAAGCATTTGCTGAAGTGCCTTCTTGGCAAGACCTTTTCATTACTCCATTCTTCGGTGCGGTTGTTGGTGAAATGATGCTAGAAGCTGAGCAAGACATCCTAATGTCTGGTGGTGAAGTGATGGGCTCACAAACCATGGGTGATGTTTCTCTGTTCTTCTTGAACCCTGTTGGTCACATTCATTACTGGGTAAGTGATGCTTGGGGTGGCGATGCAGAAGTGAATCTGAACACTAACCCTTGGTGGGGCAACCAAGATGCAGCTAAATTCGCATACGATGCAGGTGCTGCATACGACTCGCAATTTGTCGGTATGAACTTCAAAGTGACCTTCTAAATCACTCAATAAATGCAAATTTCCCTAAAAAGCGACTTACGAGTCGCTTTTTTTGTGCCCTACTCTTCATTAACTTGTTTTGCGCCACGGCTTAGTTTCAAAAATTGACGCAGGTCAAATATTGTTCTAAACCAGCTTCTAAACTGTAAGTAAGACAGATTATCTCGTTATTTCAAACGCTTATTAGGGGCGTTCAATTGAATCTTTGGGGGCTGATATGAATAGTACATTTATCGTTAACTTTATTGGTAAGGCGTCACCTGCAACCATCAAGCAACTTGCGGCAGTCACCCACGAAAACGGGGGCAAGTGGCTAATCAGTAAAGTGAATTTCATTGAGGATCAAGTTGCCGGCGTAATCAAAATTGAGCTCCCAGCAATCAACGAGTCCACGGTTAAAGAGGCATTTAGCGCCAATATCGACTTAACCGTCCAATTTGTTGATGCCGACCACTCTCCACAAGTACAAGATACTATCCATCATCTGCGTTTGGATTCGAATGATCGCGCCGGTATCGTCAACGAAGTCACCCATGTATTAGATGGTCAAGGTATTACAATTCTCGATATGGACTGTCACCGTGTGTTTATCGCAGGAGGCGGTGGTGTCAGCTCAAGTCTGTTCACCGCTAAGATTGCCGTAAAACTTCCTCTTGAGTTACCAATTCAAGACGTCGCAAACGAACTTGAGACACTGAGCGAAGATACACGCGTTATGATTGAGAGTTAATTCACTTTCTCCTCCGGTGAAACAAATTGCCGGAGGAGAAAGCCATAACCAACCTTCCCTTTAACACATCCTATAAATCCCTTTCGATTCTTACATTACTTACAAAATTTCTATATAAATTCTACGTAAATCATAATTTTAGATAGTGAAACAAGACTACTTGGTTGCGTTTTTTGTTACCATACGGCTACTTTCATTAACTTAGTCACTTAGGTTCACATATGGATAGAAACAAGCCGAGTTGGCCGCTTAATGCCGTCTCAGTAATCCTTCTAACTTCACTTTTCACAGGCTGTCAAAGTGGCCATGAAGACAGTGGTGATGGTTCCACCAACCCGACAGCAGTCAGTATTTCCATCCCAGAGACGCTTAGCGTGACCGAGCCAAGTTCAGGTTCCAGTACAGAAGGCGTGGCTGTCACACTTTCAGAAGCACTCACTAGCGATGTAAACCTAACTATTACGACTTCAAATGTCACTGCTCGTTCTACTGGTGACTTTAGAAATTATGACCCGCTAAGTAGCTCCGTCGTAACTATCCCAGCAGGGTCAACAACCGCAACGCTGCCGCTTAATGTATTACACAATAATGTCTTTGAAGGCGCTAAGACGCTCCAATACTCGATTACTGCTCTTTCAAGTTCGACGTACACCATTACCAATAACCAAACGACCGTAACGATCAACGATGCGAACAGCCAACCTACTATCGGGTTTAGCAATAGCCTAAGTACCGTCGTTGAAGGTGATAGCGTTGTACAACAAATGGTGCTAAGTAACTATTCAAGCCAAGACGTCACGATTACCTTGGTTCAAACCGGTATTGCGGCATCCGACGACTACACAGTTGATATGGCGAGCCTCAACGTTACGCTCTCTGCGGAAACCCTAACTTCAGACATTACTTTCTCTGCTAAAGATGATGGCTTTAACGAAGGCGGTGAATCCGTCATTTACACCATGACAGAAGTCGGGAATGCAACGATTGACTCAGCGAAAAACACGCTAGCCTTCTATATTCCAGGCCAAAAGAATTTCAATGACACCGGCTACGTAACCTATTATGACGGTACCGCTTTTGATAGCACGACCCCGCCAGCCAGTCATCCAAACCAAGATGCAGACTATGGTTTGGATAAAACCAATGGTACAGAGCACTCGGATGGCGAATATGGTTTTCGTTATACCAAAATCGATGCTCACGGTAACCCAATGGATCCAAGTGCGACAAGCTGGCGCTGTGTAAAGGATGAACACACTGGCCTTTACATCGAAGCAAAACAAGCTCCAACTGCTCTACCAAGCCAGTCTGATATTGACACTTGGGTTGAAAATCATAAAAACGATCCAGACGCTTACCCTTATCCATATGGCACTGAGTCTTCAATGTGGCGTAGCTCATCGTATACGTATACTTGGTACGACGCAGATGGGACAACCAATGGGGGATACGCAGGGGCTCCCAACGATGCACTATATAGTGAAGGGCCGATTTCGTCTGAATGCGCATACCCAAATGACAATTCAGGCACTCGCAACTGTAATACCAGCAGCTATGTTTCAAGTCTAAATACTTACGCGATATGCGGTATCACTGATTGGCGTTTACCTTCACCAGTTGAGGCTCGTTCATTCATTAACTTCAACGTTGGCACATCGCCGAGTGGTTCAGTGAATTTCTTCCCTAACCTTGGAGATCACCTGTTCACTCACTCGAGCTCTGTAAAGCAAGACGGTAGTGCGAGATGTATCGACTCTCAAACCGGTGAATTGGAACTGTGCAACAAGAACATCACAGGCTCAACAGGCATCGTCGCGGTAAGTGGAGGAATCGAGTAATGAAAATGAAATTATGCTTAGGCGCTATTGCCGCTCTACTAAGTGCAAATGCTATCGCTCAAACATGTGTCACGACGCAAACAGCTTCTCATCAAGACGGGCAATTTATCGATCGTAAAGATGGTACCTTGCTAGACGTAACAACGAACTTATTGTGGTCAAAGTGTAACTTAGGCGAAACATACAATGCGTCTACAGATACTTGTGATGGAACTGCTCTAAAGTACCAAAACTGGAGCGATGCTTTGGTTGCCACACATGACACCACGCTAACAACAATTGCGGGCCAACCCGGCTTTAGGCTTCCAAACATCAAAGAACTGAGCTCTATTGTGGATTACCGCTGCACTCGACCAGCGATCAACCTAACCTTCTTCCCAACGACGACCAATGAACCTTATTGGACCAATACACCAGATGCTCATAGCATCAATAGTCATTACGAAGGTCTGATCATCGATTTTGACGAAGCGTTGGAAGTGATTACAGACCCAGACAATGTTCCTTCCCCACTTGTTCGACTAGTAAAAGAGTTTAACTAAGACTCTCTAATCCCATACAAAAAGAGCAACCCATCGGTTGCTCTTTTTATTTCAATCTATTTTACAGACCATTGCGATAATGAGCGCTTAAAGTCTGAATAATCGAATTCGTTTAGTTTCTGCACTTCGCCACTTGAGCGCTCACAGTAGACAGAAGGCATACGTAAACCGTTAAACCAGTTTAACTTCACCATTGTGTACCCAGCACTGTCTAAAATGTGCAGACGCTGACCAATCTCTAGTGGCTCATCAAAGCTTGCTTCACAGAACTGATCGCCCGCAAGACAAGAACAAGAACCAATTACGTAGTCATGTTTACCACTCGCTGACGCTTCCAAGATAGACGCTGGCTCGTCGTAGATAAGCGTATCTAAGCGGTGTGCCTCTGTCGCAGAATCAACGATTGCTGTTTTCTTTACGTTCTCTACGATATCAACTACTGTCACTACAAGATCTGTAGTCTTAGTGATGATCGCTTCACCGGGTTCAAGGTACATTTGAACGCCGTGCTTCTCAGAAAATGCTTTTAGTGCAGCACCTAGCTTTTCAATGTCATAACCTGGCCACGTAAAGAAGACACCGCCGCCCATGCTCACCCAGTCCAGCTTATCAAGGTATTCACCGAACTGTTCTGAGATTGAATCTAGCAAGCTAATAAACGCATCCACATCTTTGTTCTCACAGTTCATGTGGAACATTACACCATCAATACCTTCAAAGACTTCTGGTTTGATATGATCAGCTTGCACGCCTAGACGAGAGAACTCACGAGCAGGGTTTGCTAAATCTTGACCTGCATAACTAACGCCAGGGTTTAGGCGAAGACCAATAGACGCCTTACCTTCAATAATGTGTCGGTAAGCCGCAAGCTGGCTTTGTGAGTTGAAGATCATCTTGTCACAGATGTCCGCTACTTCACGTACATCATCTTCGCTGTAGCCCACACTGTATGCATGTGTTTCACCACCGAAGGTCTCATGACCTAGCTTTACTTCAAACGGGCCAGAACTTGTCGTGCCATCTAGGTAAGGCTTGATGATGTCAAATACGCCCCACGTAGAGAAGCATTTCAAAGCCAACACAAGCTTAACGCCAGACAACTCTTTGAGCTGTTTTGCTTTCTCTAGATTCTCAATCAACTTATCTTCGTTGATCATAAAGTATGGGGTTTTAAGTTCTTCTTTCTTAAATGTCATTTTCTATACGCGCTCAAGCAGCATCTAAAGATGGAAAGGTAAATTAAACATTTGGTGTGATTTATTTTGATTTTGTCCTGTTCGAACGTAGTGAGTTACAAAATCAAAATAAATGATACCAAAGCTTTAAGGAAATCATCATCGAAAAGGGAACAATCCATGTCCCCTTTAATTAGCAATCAAAACAAGAAACGGTTCTTATTTTTTCAGCTCATGAATCACAGGAAGACCTTGGCCAGCTTCAAGCTCTTGAACATGCCAATCTAGACCGATACCCGGCATAGTTTCTAGGAACGGGTCTGGGTTTAGCTGTTCCATGTTGAACACACCTTTGTCCGCCCACTCACCACGGAAGAACTGAAGTGCAGCTGTGATTGCTGGTACACCAGTTGTGTAAGAGATCGCTTGGTGCTCTACATCTTCGTATGCCACTTCGTGGTCTGCGTTGTTGTAGATGAACACGCTGCGCTCTTTGCCGTCTTTCTTACCTTGTACCCATGTACCGATGCACGTTAGACCTGTGTAGCCCGGTGCAAGTGATGTAGGGTCTGGTAGCAATGCTTTAAGAACGTGCAGAGGTTGAACCACAGTACCATCGTGCAATGTTAGCGGATCTGGGCTCAGTAGGCCGATATCACGCATGCAGTTGAAGTAGTTTAGGTACTTGTCGCCAAAGCCCATCCAGAACTCAATGCGTTTTGCAGGGATGAACTCTTTCATTGAACGAACTTCATCGTGCGCCATTGAGTATACTTTGTGAGATCCACAGTTCGGGAAATCAAACTCTAGCATACGAGAGTGACAAGGTACTTGCTTCCACTCTTCGTTTTCCCAGTAGAAAGAATCGCCTTGGATCTCAAGCATGTTTGTCTCTGGATCGAAGTTAGTTGCGAACTTCTTACCGTGGTCGCCAGCATTAACGTCCATTACATCAATAGTATCGATCTCATCGAACAGATGCTTAACCGCGTAAGCAGCAAATACTGAAACCACACCTGGATCGAAACCAGCACCAAGAATACCTGTGATGCCCGCTTCTGCGAACTTCTCACGGTAACCCCATTGCCAATCGTAAGCTTGAGGAACTTGTTGGCCTTCAGAACATAGGTCAACCGCTACTGACGTATCTAGGTAAGATACTTTTGCTTGGTAACACGCTTCCATGATCGCCATGTTTACCCATGGAGGACCTGCGTTGATCACTAGATCAGGCTGAACTTCTTTGATTAGAGCAACAAGTGCATCAACGTCATCTGCGTTTACAGCGCGTGCTTCTAGTTTCTTAGTTGAATCTTTAAGGTTGTTTTTACCTTTGATCGATTCGATGATCTTTTCACATTTCGCGATAGTACGAGATGCGATAGTAATGTCACCCAGAACGTCGTTGTTTTGTGCCGCTTTATGTGCAACAACCCAACCTACGCCACCTGCACCAATTTGTAGAATTGCCATAATATTTATTACCCTTGTTGTTCTGCTAGCTCAGCTGCTAGATTATGAATTTTTGTAATTAGAGATTCGAAGTCTGCCATGTCTAAGCATGGATTTAGGATGGTGAACTTCAAAGCGCTCTTGCCATCAACCATTGTTTCGCCCAGTACAGCGACTCCACGAGTCAGAGCCTCTAACCTTAATGTTTGGTTAAACGTGTCTAAATCCGTGACATTGCTATTAACCGCTCTAAACAGCACTGTCGATAATGCTGGTTCGGCTAATAGCTCAAAACCTTCGTGGTTTTGAATTAGATCGGAAACATGAAGTGCTTGTGCCAACAGATGATCATACATCTCACCCAATTGTTCCTGCCCTACGCTCTGCATCGTCATAAAGACTTTGAGCGCATCAAAACGCTTGGTCGTTGCAATCGACTTATCAACCAAGTTAGGCAGTTCATCGTGCTCACGGTTCAAATAGTCAGCATGATGCAGTAAGAACTGGAAGTTTTGCTTATCTTTCAGCAACAGCGCGCCACAGCTGATCGTTTGATAGAACAGCTTATGGAAATCCACACTGACAGAATCCGCTTTCTCAATACCTTTCAGGCGAGATTTGTGGCTGCTGAGGATCAAAGCGCCACCGTAAGCACTGTCGACATGGAACCACAGCTCTTGTTGCTGAGCGATCTGCGCAATCGACTCTAAGTCATCAATCGCACCGTGATCGGTTGTACCTGCCGTGCCTACGACTGCGAATGGAATCAGGCCATCGTCTTTTAGCTCTTTAATCGCTTTCTCTAACAATTCGGTTTTAATGGTACCGTTACTGTTAGTATCAACACAGCGCACCGAACTTTCGCCCAAGCCTAACAAAGAAGCCGACTTTTGGACTGTAAAGTGAGATTTTTTAGAGCAAAGGATACGTAATTTCTGTGCGTACTCTGGGAGGCCGAGTTTTTGAATCGAGTGGTTATCGATTTTGTTCGCGATCCAGTCGCGTGCAAGTAGCAGCCCCATTAAATTACTTTGGGTACCGCCGCTTGTGAAAATGCCATCGCTATTTTCGCCCAGTTCGTACTTGCCACACATCCAATCAATCACTTTCTGCTCAACATAGGTTGCCGCAGATGCCTGATCCCACGAGTCCATTGATTGATTAAGTGCCGCAATCATAGACTCAGCAGCGACAGATGCCATCAATGGTGGTGTATGCAGGTGTGCAATACAGTCAGGGTGTTGAACAAAGATGGAGTTCTTAGCAACCAAGTCAGCCGTATCTTCTACCACATCAACCAGTGAACCTTGAACGTTATCAAGATCGACTGCGTTAATTGCGGCTTCTAGTAGCTTAGGCTCGAGACCAGAATATGGGGCATCCACTTGTTCGAACACCGACTTCATTGCTTGAGTGGTTTGATTAAGAACCTTTTCAAATTCGTCGCTGCCACCTACACCTGTATGGATGAAGTGTTTTTTCCATTCACCGTTAGCACTGCTGCTTTCAACATGGCTACCACCGGCTGCAAGAATCGCTTCTTCCATCACGCGAAGGGCAAAATCAATCTGTTCGAAACTGATGATCATTGGAGGAAGGAAGCGAATAACAGAGCCTTCACGTCCACCTTTTTCAACCATCAAGCCGCGCTCAAGTGCTGCACGCTGGATTTTAAGAGTCAGCTCGCCGTCAGCAACTGGCTCACCAAAACTGTTCTTTTCACCGTTAGGGTTTTGAATCTCAACACCTAACATCAAGCCTTTACCACGAACCTCAGCAATACAGTCAACACGTTGCTGTAGCTTTTCTAAACCGTGGCGAAGATATTGACCCGAAATATTCGCGTGCTCAACAAGGTTGTCTCGCTCAATAATCTCTAAGGCTTTCGCACCCGACACCATTGCCAATTGGTTACCACGGAAAGTACCGGTATGTTCACCCGCTTTCCAAGTATCAATACTCTTATCAAAAACCAGCAGTGACATTGGTAGGCCGCCACCGATCGCTTTAGACAGACATAGGATATCTGGATTAATACCGGACTCTTCAAATGCAAAGCGATGACCTGTTTTGCCTACACCACACTGGATTTCATCAAAAATCAGTAGGATACCGTGCTCATCACAGATGCGTCTTAAACCACGCAACCAAGAAGCAGGTGCTGGAATTACACCACCTTCACCTTGTACTGGCTCAACGATCATCGCGGCAGGTTTCATGATACCCGCTTCGTCATCCGCAAGTAGACGTTCGATGTATCGAAGACTGGCCTGTGCACCTTGCTCACCACCAAGACCAAATGGGCAACGAAGGTTGTATGGGAATGGCATAAAGTGAACATCAGACATCAAGCCGCTACGACGCGCTTTCGTGCCTAAGTTACCCATCATGCCCATAGTACCGTTGGTCATCCCGTGGTACGCGCCACGGAAAGCAAACATCGTGTTACGACCAGTAGTCTGTTTCGCCAACTTGATAGCAGCTTCAACCGCATCAGCACCAGATGGGCCACAGAATTGAATCACTGAATTTTCAGCAAAGTCTTGTGGTAAGAACCCTTTAACACGATTGATAAAAGTTTCTTTCGCTTGAGTTGTGATATCTAAGGTTTGATATGGTAGACCTGAATCCAACTGAGCTTTTAATGCTTGGTTAATCTCTGGGTGGTTATAACCCAGTGCTAACGTCCCTGCACCGGCAAGGCAGTCTAGGAAAATTTGTCCACGGGTATCTTCAACCAGAGCGCCATATGCTCGTTTTATTGCAATCGGTAGACGTCTTGGGTAAGAACGGACTGCCGATTCGTTTTGCTCTTGTTCAAGCAAAATAGCGTCTGGAGTAAGATCATAAGTGCCTTCAACAACAGGAACTGAAGTTGAAAACGAGTGTGCGATAGTATTTGTATCGACTTCAAAGGCGGTAGTCATAAAAAATCCCTTGAATGTATTCATACTCCCTCCTAACAGCACATTGCTAGAAGTGAGGTATAGCTGTACGCTCGCGTAAGTCAAATGACAAACACGACAAAGCGCCGTCTAACGACAGCAAAATTTACTTAGCGCAAAATCAAGGTTCAGTAATGCTACTGTTTTGAAGGATCGGGCAAAGGTGAAGTACCGGCCCAATTGGATGTGAAAAGCTGATTCGCAGTGTTGTGTTAAGTGAGTTCAATGTTGGGTTTCCCATTAACATGGCATCAAGCGCCATAAGTATCCCGTCTATCAGTTAAAGAACTAACTGATACCTACCCTACGCAGTGTCACAATCAGCCTGAATGGTCACTGCGCGTATCCCCCAGAAGCAATCGTTGTCCATTCCGAGATTGGGCGGGAAGGTAACATAGTTTTTAACACACTATCAATAGTTTTTAATGTTAGGAGTATAAATACGAGGGATGGGTAAACTCGTCGCGAAACGGAATAGATCCCCGGCTCGCTCGTTCCTCACGACCGAGGGTGACGAAGATAACTCCCAATCAACCGTCATTCCCTAGAACGAGGAAC
>NZ_JCBDGU010000033.1:0-37001 GCF_059834255.1 Vibrio sp. R11-SG3-ISO9 | reverse complement strand
TCCAATACCTGAACATATTTACACCGCTACTAGGCTAGTAAGTTAGCCAGCCGGGTTGTTGTCGCTCATTCAACGACGCTATCCAATCTTCAATAATCGATGTTTCCCAAAAAGACTGACAGTTTCTCAAATAATCGATGGATGCTTCCCAATGACCTAATTTGCTCAGGCTCTTTACTAACATCATTGAGGGGCCATAAGAAGACAAACGCGCGTCATGACCAACGTCACCCGATGCCGCTAAATATTCCAATGCAGCACGTTCGTCGCTATCTCTTATCAGTGCAATTTGACCCAGTACAGTATTTGCCCAGTGCTTGTGATAATTATTCGTGCCTATCGATCTAACAAGCTTTCTAGCCTCTGGTTCATCCATTAGCTCTGATGCTTTCTTAAAAAGTTGTCTGTTGTCACCGCGCCAATTTAGCTTAGCCCCGAATAACTCTTTTGCCTCTTGAGTCAATAAGAATAAGCGTTCAGCGTACTGCTGTGCGATATCAAATTCTTCCACGCTAACCGCAGTACTGGCGATCCACACAATTAAATTTGGCTGAGCTGAACCACATTTTTCGGCGCTTAATAGGTGGGATAACCTCTCTTTCTCATCTAATGTATAGCGAGACAAATCAAACCACAGTTCGTCAGATTCTGGTGCTTGTTCAATTGCCTTCTTGAGAATATCACACGCTTTTTGTTGGTCATTGGTACTATAAAAATTAGCAGCGCCCTTTACAATCTCGATATTCTCAGGCTCTTTATCAAGCAGATTCAACCACAAGACTTCGATCTCATTGTATTCAGTCGGAGAACGCTCAGCATCAACAATCACAACTGGACTCTGACATAAAGTCGCTTTGGGAAAGCGTTGTACCGCCTCTTTGATGTAGTGAGTACGTTTCGAATCACCAAATAAGGCGGGATCTTCTAAGTAAGCTAACAACAACGTGAAATAATTCGCGCTGTTATCCGGTTCTGCCAAAACCTGTTCTTCGGCCTTTTTTATTTTCTGTACTATTTCCATAACCAAATCTCGCCAACAATAAGACATTATTCATTAAATCAATATATTACTGGCGAATATAGCACTTACGAACCACAGCTTGAATGATTATCATTTAATCTAGATTGTTCGTACTACTCAATACACACTAGAAATCAAACCTTCAGGCGCTGTAAATCATTAGCGAGCCACTTCCTTGATTGGCTCGCCATACAAGGTGCTTTCTAATTAAGCATCTGGTGTCAAAATCAGTTTGCCCATCACTTTGCCACTTTCAATGTCGTCATGTGCCTGTGCAGCTTGTGACAATGGCATCGTCGAGTAGATCGGTTTTACTTTACCTTCAGCGAGCATTTGATAAACGTTTTCGAGCGATACTTTGACTAGGTCGAAATTGCTAAAGTATGTAGCATATATTTCTGAATAAGAGATAGTCGGTGCTTTAGAGAAATGTTTAATGGCTTCAGCTTGCAAGTTGGTCTCTCCGACGCCACCCAAGAAACCAAACACAACGATATGACCAAATGTCGCTAACACTTCTAGATCTTGAACAGCAGTGTCACCCGCTACCGGGTTAAAGATATAATTTACCCCTTTGCCGCCGGTGATCTCTTTTACTTGTTCAACCCACTCACCTGTTGAATTGAGTGCGTAATCTGCGCCTAGTTTTAGAGCTTGTTCTACTTTTTCATCTTTACGGTCTAAAGCAATAACTTTGAGCCCAGCTGCTTTTGCAAGCTGAATTAACGCAGTACCTACGCCACCCGTTGAGGCGTACACTAATGCGAATTTTCCTTCTTCGGCACCAACAACATTGTGCAGCATGTGGTATGCCGTGAAATAAGTCACTGGCATCGCGCCTGCTTCATGAATGTCGACGCTGTCGTCTAGAACAATCAATTTATCTGCATCAATGGTAGTGTAATCTGCATACATTGACGCACCAATCGGCCCTAAATAAGCGACTTTTTGACCTTCTTTCAACTCAGTATTGTTAGCATCTACCACAATGCCGCTCCCCTCAACACCAGAGATAAATGGTAGTTCTGGCATCATACCTGGAGGCATATTCCCTTCACGGATAATCGTATCAATAAAGTTTACTGGCGCTGCAGCGACCTTAACCAGTACTTGGCCTTCAGCCAGCTGAGGTTTATCAGTTTCTTTGTACTCAAGTACGTTAGTGCCACCTGTTTTTTCGATGATGATTGCTTTCATGATTCTTTCTCCGTTGAAGCTAGTCGCTCTATTCGTTGTCTACGGAAGAAATATTAGTGGCAAATCCAAAATGAAAAAATCCGCAATCTGGGACATCAGAATTGCAAAAATGGGATTATGGGGTTGAGTCAGAATTTCTCTGCTTAATGTAATCGACAATGTGCTTAATTTGGCTCTGCGCGTGACGACGTCCTAAGTAGTATGCGTACATAATACGTGTACGGGGTTTAAGATCATCGACAGATAACTCAACAACACCTGCATCTTTAATCATTACGGTAGGAATCATCGCGAGATAAGTGCCTTTCATGAGCGAGTGATATGCGAGGCCTAGATCTTCAACCACAAGGTCTTGAGACGGGTCCAACATAATTTCTTGATGTTTAGGGTTGGTGAATGCCCAAGATGTCATAGGACGAGAGATAACACTGGGAAGAGATTCTAGTTGCTCTTTAGTGATCTGAGTGTCTTTAATGTTATGTCTATCAAGAAAGTCTTGAGTGGCACACAATGAATATGGAATATCCCATAACTTAAGAGCTATCGCAGATGAGTCCATCAATGGACCGACTCTAAACGCTAAGTCAATCTCGTCCTTGATAAGGTTTTGATTACTATTCGACAAAGCAATATCGAGCGTAAGTTCGGGATGTTCGCTAACAAAATCAATCAACCAGTTACCAAGAAAGTCTATGCCAGCGCGGACAGGCATTGATACCTTGAGCTTGCCTTTAAACTCCACTTCAGAATCGATAGCTAGATCGATAGAGCGCTGAATAGATGTGAACAAGGGTGAGCAATCTTGATACAGCTCCAGCCCTCTGGATGATACTTTTACTTCACGAGTCGTGCGGTGCAGTAACGTTAACCCCAAACTTGCTTCTAACGCGTCGATTCTTCGACTTACGGTACTATGGGGTAATGAAATCCGCTCTGCAGCCTTCTTCAAACTACCTGTTTCCACAACTGCACAGAAAATATTTAAGTCGTCCAATACCCGTTTCATAGCCACTTCTCGTTTTATTATCCCACTTTTAGGATTGTATGGGTTTAGCTGAGAAGTGCAATCTCTACAAATGGAACACGTTAACTGCTTAGACACCCTACTTAAAGTCTATTAGACCTATAGGTGCTTTGGCTGAATAACCAAATTGAGACATATTTTTCCTTAGTGATGGCGAAAACTCATCAATTTTAAGTAGTTACGGGGCAAGACTAATTTCATACGATATACTAAACATAGTTGGTTTGACGGTGTAATACCTGATAAAGGCGTGGAATGACATCGCAGTGGACCAACTATTAACCCAAACGAACTTATGCTTAGGAGGCCACGTGTCAAAGAGCTTTAACCTTGAAGATGCAGGACAAATTTTTGTGGGGGCCTTTGCTCTCGCTGTCCCTATATCATTTTCAGAGGAAGCTTGGCAGCTAGGCGAAAGTTTACCAACAGCAAACCTCGCGTTACTTTTTCTTCTGTCGTGTTTGTTCTTGTCAATTTACGCTTTCGAGAGCGTTTACCAAAGAAATATCAACGGCAGAGTCATGGAGTTTATCTCACGTATCGTGATTGCTTATATATTGACAATTATGGTCGTCGCTTTGGTGTTGCTATGCATTGATAAGCTCCCTGCGCTTGATTCTCCGTTGGTTGCTTTAAAACGAGTTATCGTCATTGCTATGCCAGCGTCAATGGGAGCTATTATTGTTGATGGTTTTGATAAGGAATAAGCCAGGTTTCAACAACCTACTTGCACGGACTAAAGACTCTTCATGAGTTCTTTAGTCGCACAGGCATGCTCGAAATGTCTATGGGTTTTACGCAACTCTTAACGTATTGACTAGCTTTTTCGGATGAGAAAAATGTAAACCTTGTAAACATACATGAGATTTTTTCGGCACATATTTAGCCTGTAACTCTTCCTCTATTCCGCATACTACTAAAGTAAAGCCTACTTGCTCAGACAAGCGAAACATAAATCTTAAAAATTCATTGCTCACAGGGTCCTTGCCCATATTCATTGCAAAATTTCCATCTAACTTTACTACGTCAAATAGCCCTTTATTTAACAGATCGTAATTCGTATAACCTGTACCGAAATCATCTATCGCAAAGCGACATCCCACACGTTTCAAGCTTTGAAGATTATCTTGTACGTGCTTCTGAGAAATAGCTTCACTATGTTCAACCAATTCAAAAATCAACTTTTTTCGAATTTCCGGGCAATGTTTAGTTAAGCTACAAATATCGTTAGAAAATGAGGTCATCGCAAGGTCTGACATCGAAATGTTGATACTAAAATCCCCTTGTTCGGCATTGTCTTTTCTCGCTAATTCAATAACTTTTCTAGTGATCATGAGTGTTAAAGAGTAGTGAATGTGCGGTGTATCACTGAGCAGCGACATATAATTTTCTGGCTCAATATGCCCGCGCTTCCTCCATACCAGCAAAACTTCACGAATACACTCTTTATTCTGGTTCATGCTATGAACGATCGGTTGGTATGCGAGCTCGAAGTTTGCCCCGCCATCACGAATGTCTCTTTGTAAATCTTGAAGCATGTGACGTTTACGTAGATTCTTTTGATAATCCTTTTCATTGTGGATGTATAACCCATCTTGATTTTGAATCGCACGCAAGATCCCATAGCTGATGCGTCTAAACAGGCGATCTGGTTTGGCGATGTCGTAAGTACTGGAAAAGTGTAGCGTCGTTACTGAGTAATCAAACGGCATTTTCTTACTATTGATAACCATTTGGTTCGGCAATGCAGCTCTTACTTTCTGTTGATGCTCAACCTGCAGCTTATTGTTTAAAGGGACTTCAGACACAAAGATCATCACGATATATCGATCATCATAGAGCCCAATCAAACTAGGCTTTAAGTCGCCGCTCAATTGAGTATGTAATGTTTGCTTAATTTTCATCGACGTTTGGTGATCAAAGTAGCGATAGAAATCGCCATTACGCCCAACACAAATCACATGAGCGGTGTAATACACTTCACCTTTTTTTGCCTCAAGGTTCGCCATTTTTTGTTGAATGTAATGAATATTGGGGATGTTACTCTCTTCGCATATAAACCTAGCTTGCTCCAATTTATGCTTCTCACGCTCTAATCGGTTTAGTGCGTAATTATGCTTCTTACTTTGGCGAGCATTATAGAGAGTCGCGATGATGACAATACCAAGAATAATCGCTGTCACACCGGTTGTGATTGGAGAAAATGGGATGGGTTCAATATCCATACGTCATACTCAAGTAAGAAAACAAAAGCAGAACATACCGATCCAACACACTAATATCAACGGACTCAAGCCGAAAGGAGGGTGCAAAAAGCGCGATTAAGAACGACAAATAGAGCATTAACACCAATTATGCAAAATATGAAATCGATTACATCTATGAATGAATATTGAGGACTTTTGCCCACCGCGTCGTTGACATTAACTTACGATTTGCAGGATGAGACAACGACTAACACCCACAGTGAGACGCATAATTATTCATTGCGGAGTGTTTTAGATTGCTAACGACTGTTTACACCAAGCAGCCATACGAAAAAACCAGTTGTTTTACTCATTATTAAAATGAATATATAACCAACTGTCTTTACTGAAGATCTGAAACTGCAATAACCACAACGTGTAAATTTATGTAAATAAATAAGAAAACGTGACTAACATCAACAGTTAAACTCAAGCGAATTGACTATTTGAACGTATCGAACTTTCAGATCTAAAAATCACTGGACCAACCAATTATTGTGATATGCATCGAAATTATAAAATTATAGCTACATCATTTATGAGACGAGCAATTATAAGAAGAAAATCCAACAAATATGCAGTTAGCCCATTAATCGAAAGCACTTAAACACTGCCAAGGATGCCCAGCACGTTGTTTTAAAATGACGCCAAGGTAATGACCATGATGCAATAGTTCTCCTAATAGCATCTCTCACGTGAACTCAATCGTAGTGACGACTCAGAGCGTGCTCTTCAATATCGACTCAATTTCTTTCACTAACCAAGTGTTAAGTGCAAGGTCTTTCGTTTGGTACAGATCGTATGCGTAAATATCCATGTTGTATTTAGGGGACTGCCCTATCGAATCTACACTCTCAATTCCGGGCGGTAGTGGCTGCGATGAACGAATCATCGGAAATATTGCATCAGAATGTCGAATGGCTTCAAAGTTCACTTGTGGCGAGTCTGATTTCAATATGACATTGGGGATATAACCTGCTCGAAGCAGAGTATCTTCTGCAGTTTCGTGGCGGCTTCGCCAATCTGGAGTTCGAACCAACACCAATGGATATTGTGCAATGTCATCAAGTGTCACTGACTCAAGTTTAGTGAGCGGATGCCCTTCACGTACACAAATGACATACTGGCTTTTTGGCATTAGTTTCTGCCTTATCTGCTTAGAGTAACTCTCGGGCCCGTAATCCAAAGCAACATGCACTTTCCTCGATAACAATCCAGACTCTACCTGCCACGTCCAGTCCATAATCTCGAACTGCGCATTCGGCGCTCGCTCACTGAGCTCTCGATAGAGTTTTACTCCGATGGCGTTTGTAAGAGCATTGGTCAAACTGATGGAAATTTTTCCATTAAACTTCATTGGGTCATACCCTTCCGAAGCTTGAAATAAGCCGTCGATCTGTTCAACCAGTTCAGGTAACGACTTTTCAATCTCTAAACAACGTTCAGTAGGAACCAATCCATAGCGCTCCCTCACAAACAACGGATCATCAAACGCGTCTCTAAGGCGAGCAAGTGCGTGACTTACCGCCGATTGGCTTAGGTTGAGTATTTCTGAGGCTTGACGCGTGTTTTGAGTATCAATCAGTACACGCAATACTTTAAGTAGATTGTAATCGAACGATTTCATCTTTCATTTCCATGCAGGTCATATCACTCTAGATATTAATATAGTTAATTTCTAAGATTCAACAGGTTCACTTCTGCACATATCTTAACTTTCTTAAGATACTTCCATCGCTTTAATAGACGAAGGAAAGCAGCAACGATGTTTCAAATAAAACGACTTCCTTTAACACTCCTTATGCTGACTGGAGCGCCACTTGTGCTTGCAGACAATCAGCCAAACCTAGGCACGGAAGCCGTTCAAGACATGTCAGATCCATTAGCTGTCTACACACAGGTAGGTATGGGCTACACCGACAAAGGCTTAAACCTAAAGCTAGGCCAAACCTTCGATACTGGTAATGACACCACAATGGGCATGCACGTACTCGAATTAAAAGGTGGCTATGGCGACGCACTAGGCATGCGTGACTACGCCGACGACAGCATTGATAGCCTTCGCCTACGCCGATTTGGCGTGGACTTGACCAATGGCCGAGGTTCACAAGTCGACTTCAACTATGACTTTGATACAGAGGCAGGTTCACTCTCTTACAGCTTTATACAAGCGATACCAGCAATTGGTCCCCTGCAGCTTTACCCTCTTGCAGGAGTCGGTGCTGCTTTCGCCAACAACGCGATTGGCGACAATGGCGAGACGATCAGCGGTTACACCGTACCAGGAACATTCGCAGTCGTTGGTGCATACGGCAAATTGACGCTCACCGACAACATTTGGCTGAACTACAACCCAATGTACATGAGCACCCTATCTGGTTCTGATACCTACAAAGAGCATGCCTTTGCAGATAACTACAGCATTCTCGCTCATGAATTTGCCGCCTCATATCAGATAAACCCTCGCTTAAACGTTCGATACTTTGCGCAATGGAACGAAGAATCGAGCTACCGAGATGGTTCACACATTGTCGAATTTAACTACCAGCTATAACAATTTCAAAAAGGTAAACAGTATGAAAAAAACAACACTGGCATTATCGATTGCCCTACTTTCATCGTCAGCTTTCGCTTCTGTACTTGCTAACGACGTAATCAAACAGATTGATTCATCGAACTGGACGGTCAATCCACTGGATTACGGTATGACGGCAATGGAATATCAACGCAAAGAAGGCGATATCTTTGCGTTAAACATGCTGAAGCGCGGTGAAATCAACAAGTTCATTCACTTCACTGGCATTTCTCAAGCAGCGGATACCTGGGTAGTAACACCAAATGTGGATAACATTTATTCTCTTGCTATCATTGACGTTCGCGATGGGTTCACCATTGAAGTCCCAGAGATGGGCGATCGTTTTATGTCTCTTCACATCCAAGATCAAAACCACACATTCGTAGAATACACGTGGGAACCTGGTGTTTATGAGTACAAAGCAGGAGAAATCGAGACCGACTACGTATACGTGGGTATTCGCACTGGTACTGATGCAACAGCTGATGACATTGCATTCGTAACCGAGCAGCTTCAGCCAAACATGAAGATTACATCAAATTCAGCCATTCCTTACACAAGCGATACCAAAGAATCCGATATTCTAGAATTGCGTGAAGCGCTGTTAACGGAATGGGGCAATCTGCCTGACATGTTCGATTCTGTTCAATTTGACATCAACAACGTATCTGATTGGGAAAAGTGGACTTACACGATTGCTGGTTCATGGGGTTTAAGCCCGGAATCAACAGCGATGTACGCATCATGGGCACCAGAGAACACGAAAGCAAACACCTGCTACGAAGCGACATTCGACAAAGTGCCTGCCGCTGCATTTAGCTCGCTGACCCTATACAACAATCAAAACTACTTGATGACTGATGAACACAACGTCGTAAGTACAAGTCGTCCTGATTTTAAGAGTCATTACGATGGTAGCTTCACGATTATCTTTGGTGACAGTACATGCCAAGATATTGCAGAAGCTCGCAATGTGAACTTTGCCCACACACCTGTTGATGAATGGCGCGCTCAAATCCGTGCATACCGCCCAGATGTTGAAGCGATGAAGCAATATCAGCTGCCAGAGTTGAAAGAACTGACTCTAAACTAACGCGGTCAACCACCTAATCGTTCGCCCTTGTTGATACTATATCGACAAGGGCTTTATTATTTTTGAGTGAGGCTATGATGATGTCCATAATGCGCTGCTTATTCTTGAGTACCGCTATTCTTATTACAGCATGTTCTACTCCACCAATATCGTATTCCAACAACGACGAGTCTGACTTAGTGTTGATCATTCACGGTTTAACTAGAAGCGGTCGCTCAATGAGTGAACTCAATCAAGGGCTTTTGGGCGCGGGTTACCAAACCTGCGTACTCGACTACTCTTCTGTTGGTGTCAGTATGAATGAGTTAATTACAGAAACTGACAAGCAGATTCATCAATGCACCGAAGAAGCAAAAGTTGTCCACCTCGTGGGCCACTCATTAGGGGGACTGTTAATTCGTTATCATCTTCAAGCTGATGATTCGTTAGAGCAAGAAGGAAGATTAGGCAGAGTGATCATGATAGGGACGCCAAATCACGGCAGTGAAGTTGCTGATCATTACAGCGAGAAGTTTTGGGCGAATTGGTTTGGAGAGGTGCCGCAGTCTCTAACAACCAATGAAGCTGGCATTTCACAAAATCTGAATGAACCAAACTACCCTGTCGGCGTTATTGCTGGTATCAAAACCTACCACTGGACACGAGAGAACTTTGATAAAGCGAACGACGGTCTTGTAAGTGTAGACTCGGCGAAAATATCCACAATGGATGCGTATTGGGAAGTAAACCTGCCGCACCATCAGTTACGGTCTGACCCAAAAGTCATTCAGCAAGTCGTCCATTATTTGAAAACTGGGGAGTTCGAATAGGGCTAGGCTGCTTAGAGAAGGCTCGTCAATGCGAGCCAACTTGAAAAGCTATTTACCCAAGGCAAGCTGATATGTGCGTGCAATATTTTCCGAAAGATTGCTCAAGTTTGTTTCAGCTTCTGAAAGTGCATCAGATAAACTCATTGCTCTTGGTACACAAGTAAACACAGCGTCAATCCCGTGCTCATAAAGCACCTGATATCCATCATTGGTGCAACCTGCAACAGCAACCACCGGAATATCAAACTTCTTAGCAATGTTAGCAACCCCTACAGGAGCTTTACCATGAGCCGTTTGCTGATCAAGCTTGCCTTCACCAGTGATAACCATATGTGCGCCTTGCATCTTCGTTTCGACATCAAGCATAGTCAGTACAACATCAATACCCGGTTGTAATCTTGCATTAGTATATCCTAAAAACGCAGCACCGATTCCACCAGCGGCTCCAGATCCCTTGCTATCAATGATTGACCTCTGCGTAATTTTCTCTGTCAGTTGACCAAATTGATATAACGCCTTATCCAGCAGTAGCACATCTTCACTTGATGCTCCCTTTTGAGGCCCAAAAAACGCAGCGGCACCGGAATCGCCACACAGAGGATTATCGACATCACATGCAACTATGATCTCGCAGTGCGCTAACCTAGGATCAAATTCACTAGTCACGATTTGATGGACGTTAAGCATTGATGCGCCACATGGTTCAATTTCTTCTCCGTCTTCATTTAAAAACTTTACGCCCAACGCGGCTAGCATACCGCTACCGCCATCGGTCGTCGCGCTGCCACCTAAACCTACAATTAGACGGCTGATTCCGGAATCTAAAGCGTGACGGATAAGTTGGCCTACACCGAAGCTTGATGTCGATTTTGTATCTCTCTCGGACGCCGGCACTAGATGCAAGCCACACGCCTCAGCAACTTCAATAACCGCCGTTCTATGAGCACCGAGGAGACCATATCTCGCCTCAACTGTTTTCCCTCTTGGATCTTTTACCCTTACTTGTATCTTTTCACCACTAGTCGCATCAATCAACGCTTGCATAGTGCCTTCACCACCATCAGCAACGGGTATCGATACATACTCAGCATTTGGCCAAACCCTTTTTAGACCATTTTCAACAGCTAGGCACACCTGCTGCGCTGTTAAACTCTCTTTAAAAGAATCAGGGGCTATAACTATCTTCACTTCTATTCCCTCATGTCCTTAATAAAACTCCCAAGTCACTGACGTAACCTGGGAGCTGGAGCAGCTAAAACAGCGGTTAAGGGGGGCTGTTTTAGACTTATAACTAGACCCGATTGGCCTTCAGTTACACTAGTTCAGGCCAGTAGTCTTTATTTGCTTCGATGAGTGCATCAAGGACCAGACGAGCCTTTTTCGCATCGCCTACCGTACGATTCAATGTAAGCGCCTGTAGAGCCTTGCCGTACGAACCTTCAAACCAAGCTTCAACCGTTAAACGCTCGTAAGCAAACTGTTGTTCGATCATGCCTTTATAGAACGTTGGGATCTTACCAACACCAAACGGACGTGGACCATTAATTCCAAGCTCAGCAGTGACTTCAACCATCACATCGTCATCTAGGTTTGCAACCAAACCATTATTTTCTAGAATCACTACAAACTTACGCTTTTGGTTAAATGCAATTGACTCTGCCACTTCAACAATCATATCCCCGTGCGCATCGTTATGAACGACACTTGAGTTCTTTGTTGTTCCGTCTTGTACAGCCTGTTGACACTCTGCAAATACACGCTTTTCACGGCCATCCATAACTTCATTTGCACGAGTGTAGTTCGCATCCAACTTAGACAACTTATACTCTGGGTATAAGTAGTACTGCAGGTAAGTGTTCGGCAGGTAATCAGGAAAATCACGCAACATGTCAGCCACTGCCGCATAGGTGTCTAACCAAGATTGGTCGCGCTGCTCCGCGTCTACCGGCTTAAAGCCGTTGTTAGAGATAAAGGCCTTCAGCTTCGGAGCCAAATCCTCGCCTTCTTGGTTATATAGGTGAGTAAACCAACCGAAGTGATTCAAGCCGAAGTACACAGGGTCAAACTCATCTGGGTTAACATCAAGCAGACGACCGTAAGAACGTAGTAAGTTCACTGGCTGATCACAGATGTTTAGGATTCGCTCATCTTCAGGGAAACGTTTCTTAAGCGCATCCGCAACAATCGCAGCTGGGTTGGTGTAGTTCAGAATCCAAGCTTCTGGAGCGCGTTCACGCACATCTTCAACCATTTCAATCATGTCACCAATAGAGCGCATGCCGTACGCGAAGCCACCTGGACCACATGTTTCTTGGCCAATCACACCCAGTGATAGCGGGATTTTTTCATCCTTTTCACGCATTTCGTAGCCACCCGTACGCATTTGGCAAAGTACGAAATCCATATCTTTATAAGCGACATCTTTATCTGTCGTGTACTCAAAATCTAACTCTGGGTAATCTTCAGAAAATAGCAGTTTAGCGTACTCACCAATCGTTTCTTGACGTGATGCATGCACATCAAACATCACCAAACGTTTTAGAGGAAAAGTGTCTTTACGCTTACAAAGCGCTTTAAGTAGACCAGGAGTCCACGTAGAACCACCACCGACTAGAACAATATTGAATGCTTTTTTCATCTTACTTCTCACTTACAAAATTAGAATAATGGGAGCCTCACCTTCGGAGGCTCAATTGCGTTTAAAATTTATTTAAATGGCTAAGGCTTGCTTTACATCGTTAGCGATGCTTTCCACCTGAGGCCCATAGATAACTTGAACATCCTCATCGCTGGCACGTTTGATACCACTTGCACCGGTCGCCTTGAGTGAGTCGTCTTTGATCTTGTCCATGTCTTTAACTTTCACTCGAAGACGCGTGAAGCAGTTATCGACCAGTTGGATGTTTTGAGCGCCGCCTAGACCAGCGATGATCTGCTCTGCTTGTTCTGAAGCCGTAACTTGTTGGCTTGATGTCGCTGTTTCATCTTCACGTCCCGGAGTCTTCACATTCATTCGAGTGATAATGAATCGGAAAACAAAGTAGTAAATTGGGAAGTAGCAAGCACCGACCAGAACAGCTAGCCACCAATTGGTTGCCGTACCGCCAAGTACACCAAAGACGAGTAAGTCAATCACACCACCTTGTACGTTACCGATCATGACGCCAAACAAGTGCATCAACGCGAAAGATAAACCAGTCATGAAGGCATGGAAGATAAAGAGAATCGGGCTAACAAAGATAAAGCTGAACTCTAATGGTTCTGTGATACCGGTAGTGAATGAGGCCAACGCACCAGCAATAACAAGGGCTTTCACTCGCACTTTGTGTTCTTTGCGAGCACAGTGATACATCGCTAACGCAGCGCCCGGTAGAGCAAACATCATCACAGGAATCTTACCTTGAGCTAAGAAGCGCGTAGCCTCTTTCACAACATCGTTACTAATAGATTCTGGGTGTGCTAAAGCGTAGTTAAAGATACTTAGCGCACCAACGATGCTCTCACCATCAACATTGGCGATGCCACCGATAGGGGTAAAGCGCACGGTTTCATTAAGAATATGGTGTAAACCGGTCGGAATAAGTAGGCGTTCCGTAGCTGCAAACAAGAAGGTACCAAAGCTCCCTGCCTCACCGATAAATTGACCAATATTTGCTATCGCAGCACCAATCGTCGGCCAAATTAGGGACATCAATACACCGATAATTGGCAATACGACAACAGTGATGATTGGTACGAATCGGCGTCCGCCAAAGAAGTTAATAGCAGTAGGCAAGACAATCGTATAAAAGCGGTTATGAAGAGCAACCGTTACCAGGCCCGCCAATACACCACCTAATACACTCATGTGATAAGAGAATATCCCTAAGGTGTAGCCAAACTCAGCGGAGAACATCATTGCTTCGGTTTTACCCATTCCCTGCTCGACAAGGTGTGCAACAGAAGTGGTTGCAGGGGTCAGGCCTTGAGCCGTCAACGAATAGTTAATACCCACATGCATTGCAATAAAACCGATGATTGCAGCGAAAGCAGCCGTCGGTTTTTCTTGCTTCGCTAAACCAATCGCAGCAGCGACGGCGAAGAACAGTGGCAAGTTGCCAAACAAAGAACCCGAAACTTTGCGAATAAATCCTAAGATCAATTGCACAAACTCAAGTTGGTTAAATCCTTGACCTGTAATATTAGGGTTTTGTAGGGCAGCAGCTAGTCCAAGAAATATACCCGCAGCAGCGATGACTGAGATTGGCATCATCAACGCTTTTCCGAGATCTTGGAGCTTTGAACCGAATTGTTTCATTGTCAGATTACTCCGTATCTTTATAAGTTATGCGAGCATTAAACGATCGATAAGTATAGTTGTCTATACAACTTGTTCGTGTATGTGATTCCTATCACGAAGGTCTTTGCCAAGATAAGCAGTTAAATGCATAAGCCTTGGCAGTTGGTTGTATAGTTGTGTATTCAGGTATCCTGGGATAGGATGAGGTACGAATTACTGGGGGTTTCAATGATCGACAAGCAGTCTCACGTTCCAATCTATATCCAGATAGAACAAATTTTATCGAAGAAGATCGACGATGGTTCTCTAAAACCTGGCGATCCACTACCGTCTGAAACTGTGTTAGCTGAGCAATACGGTGTTTCTCGTATGACTGCACGCAAAGCCGTCGACTACTTGGTTAGACAAGGTATTGTAGAAAGACAGAGAGGTCGCGGAACGTTTATTTGCGAACAAACTCTCGATCTTAAAATGGCGTTACCCTTAGACAGTCACCTCACCTCTAGCGAAGTAGCCAATAGTCTAAATTCCTCCATCGTGAATAAACTCCTACATCTCGAGAAAGTAACAGCATCACAAAAAGTGTGCGAGACACTTGGCATTGAAGAGAATTCTCAAGTTTGGTTTATGAAACGTCTTCGTTTAGTGGGAGCTGTGCCTTTCGTATTTGAATCAACGCACATGCTTATTGATCCTTACTTTGACGATCTCACCGAAGCTCATTTGAATAGCTCCAAGTACCTTTACCTAGATTCAAAAGGCCTAAAAGTGAAAGGGAGTGAAAAGCAGATCCGCGCAGAGCTACCCGGAGAAGAGGTGAGACGACATCTAGGCTTAAAAAGAGACGATCCTGTTCTATACGCTCGCAGTGTCGCACAACTAGAAGATGGTAAACCGTTCGAAGTTTCAGACATTTATTACAACCAAGAGCACTATACGTTCACGCTAAGTGCCAACCGATAGGTTTGTTGGCGCCCCGTGCATACTTAGATGACACCTATGATTAAAGCTAGATCATAGGTGTCTAATAGAGCGACCGCTGAGGTTAACGTCCAATAGCGCCTAAATCGCAATACACATCGGCGTATTTGAAATCGGATCTCGGAAGACTTTCGCATTCAGATCAAAAACATCATCAAGTAACGCCTCTGTCATCACCTCGTCAGGCGAGCCTTCTGCCACAACACAACCCTGCTCTAACACCACCAAGTGATCACAGTAACGGCACGCTTGATTAAGGTCATGTAACACCACAACTACCGTTTTACCCTTAGCGTTCATCTGTTGCATCAAATTCATTAACTCAACCTGATGCGACATGTCTAAATAAGTGGTTGGCTCATCAAGCATTACGATATCTGTATCTTGTGCTAATACCATTGCTATCCAAGCCCTTTGTCTTTGACCGCCAGATAAGGATTCAACCGGCTTATCAGCATATTCAAGTACACCTGTATCACACATAGCTTGCTCCACAATGGCTTGATCGTCTTTTCCTAACTTTCCCCAATGGGATACATAAGGAGAACGTCCATATTCGACCAATTTTCTGACGGTAATGCCTTCCGGGCTAACTAGGATTTGCGGCAGAAGCGACAAAGAACGTGCAAGCGCTTTATCGCCATAACTTGCTAATGGTTTACCTTCAAACAACACCTCCCCTGACATGGGTTTATTGATTCTTACCAAGGTTTTTAACAAGGTGGATTTACCACATCCATTAGGGCCAATTAATGCGGTAATTTTCCCTTTAGGGATTGAAACCGTGAGGTTTGGGATGATCGTTTGTTTGCCGTACGCGACGGAAAGGTTCTGCGTTTTTAGCATGGTTACCAACCTCGATAACGATAAAGAAGAAAAATGAAATAAGGTGCGCCAATCACTGACGTCAGCACGCCGGCAGGGAGTTCGATTGGAGGGTTCAAACCTCGTGCGAGTGCATCAGCACAGGTCACTAAAATGGCCCCTAGTAAAGCAGACGCAGGGATTAGCAACTTGTGATTATGCCCAAACAATAAACGCGCTAAGTGAGGCGCCAATAACCCAACGAAACTGATTGTTCCGGCTACTGACACGCTGACACTTGCAAGTAACACAGCGGCCAACAATGCGAGAATCTGAATCTGCTTGGGCTTGATACCCAAGGTGGTCGCACTTTCCTGACCAAGCCCCAACACGTCTAATCGCCAAGCAAACCATAATGCCATTGGTAGTAGTAAAACCAACGCCCCCCAGATAAATGGGACTTGCTGCCAGTTCCTACCCCAAAGGCTACCGGTTAGCCATACCATGGCTGTATTGATTTCGATAGGGTTAGTGACGAGTAAGAAATCAATACAACTGGCCAGAAACGCACTTACTGCAATACCAATTAATGCCAGTTTGGCCGGTGTTGGCTGGGACCACCATGCCAATAAGGCAATCAATCCAGCTGCAAAAACACCACCAAACATCGCAAATATAGGAAGCAAACTCACTGGCGCATTCGGAAACCAAACCAAACTCGCTGTTGCAGCAAGGCCTGCTCCGGCGCTAATTCCCATCAAGTCAGGAGACGCCAGAGGGTTACGTATTACACCTTGTACTAACACGCCTGAAAGCCCCAACCCTGCACCGACACTGATTGCGAGTAACATACGTGGCAACCGATACTGTTGGATAACAAAATCGTCACTAGAGAAAGCAATCAGATGTTCCATCACTTGAGAAATAGAAAGTGATGCTGCCCCAACAAACAAGCCAGAGAAAGCCATCAGCATAAGCAGCCCAAGTAACAACAATAGCTTCGCATTATGATGCATTAAGACTTCCTCGTAGCTATGAGAACAAAACAAGGTGTCCCCAGTAAAGCGGTAATGACACCCACTGGCGTTTCTGTCGGGAAAGCTATCGCTCTTGATAACGCGTCTGACCAAGACACCAACGCTGCCCCCGCCATCGCGGAAACGGGAATCAACACATGGTAATTATGCCCAACTATAGGGCGAACTAAGTGGGGGATTAACAATCCGACAAAGCCAATAGGACCTGCAATAGCGACACTCGCGCCCGCCAGCAAAACAATGGTCACACTACAAATGAATCGCGTAAGGCGGATATTGCTGCCCAACCCAACCGCAACCTCCTCACCAAGCGCAAGTAAATTGAGATTGCGCGCCATGCTGATAGCCAACACTAAGCCAATCACTACGGGAGGCCACAGTATTTGCCATTGCTCATCATCCACGGCAGACAATGAGCCTGTAAGCCAATGTAGTACGCTATAAGCCATATCGTCAGCAAGAATCAGTGCTGCTCGAGTCAACCCAATCAGTAATGCCGTAATGGCGATGCCCGCTAAAACCAAGCGCAATGGGTGTGAGCGAGCAGAAAAAAAACCACCTAGGATCATCACAGCACCGCCACTTAACGAGGCACCAATAACAGCATTAAGAATTGGATTTAGCTCACTGATAACAGGCACACCTATGGCAGCTAAAGCCATAAAACAGGCTGCACCAGAATTAATACCAAGAATAGAAGGAGACGCAAGTGGGTTTCTTGTTAAACCCTGCATCAATAAGCCCGCAACCGCTAAGCTGGCTCCAATCAATAACCCAGCATAGGCTCTTGGCGCTCTCAGAGTCGCCAAAATTTGATGAGTCATATTGCTCGCATCAAACGCAAACCAATAGTCAACTAAGTCACTTAGGGTCAGAGAAAAGTTAGACCATCCCAGCATAGAAGCTGCATACCCAGATAGCATTAAACAACACACTGACGACGTAAAAACAGTGGCTCGCCACGGTAATATTGGCAGCTTGTTCATTCCGGTAGAGATCAATATCGCTCTCATGATCGTTCCAAGATCTTCTCTAGGTTTTTCGCCATCTGTTCAGCCGCTAGCATGCCTCGATTTAATGACCAAAGTGCAGGAGACACTTCAACGACTTGCTTATTTTTTGCCGACTTCATTAGGTTGAATAACGGATTCTTTTCCCAATCGTTGATCACATTAGGATGCGAGTAAGCCCCCAATAGCAGCCAGTCCGGATTGGTTTTTAGTAGCAACTCAAAGCTTGTTGGCAAATATGCTTTTTCTGTGAGTTCTTCAATCGGGCTTGCAATTCCTAATGTTGTCAGTACTCCACCGGCATAGGATATAGGGCTATGAAGCCACATGCCTTTGTCCGATACGACAGCAAACTGAACAGTTTGTTCTAGAGAGAAATGGCTCTTGAACTCGAGCATAACTTGATGATGTTGTTGAATTCGTTGCTCCATATCTGATTGCTTATCAAGAGCAACACCAATTTTGAGCGCTGATTCCAAGTTTTCTTGATAAGTTTCGCCTCGGCTTTTTAATAGCAAAGTCGGTGCAATTCTCTGTAGATCTTGATAAACAGCGCGATGACGTTCCGCATCTGCGATGATCAAATCAGGCTTGAGAACTGCAATAGCTTCTAGGCTAGGTTGAGAGCGCATACCAACCGACTGCCAGGGTTCAACCAACTCTCGTACTGCTGGAATCACCCGTGTAGCATCATTATCGTCAGCGACACCAATGGGAGAAACATCTACCGCCGCCAATGCATCCACGAATGAGAACTCCAGAACAACGATGCGTTGTGGCGTAGTGTTAATCTCAAACTGGCCCTGCTCATCTTGGATCACTCTTGTTTTTGCCAATCCAGAAAATGAGATTAAGCACATCACCAATACAGCAAGACTCATCCATAATCTATTCATTGAATATTGTGTAATTATCGAAGCTGGTTGAAAGTCGTTTCCCATATTAAATTATCCTCTAACGCTAGAACCGTGAAAGTCGCCAAGAGTATTGGCGACTTTTGTTTATATTAAATTTCAATAAATTGCGTATTAGAACTGGTAATTCAGATCCAAGGTATAAGAGCGCCCAGGAGCTGGATAACGACCAACCGGACTAGTATCAATACCACGGAAGTAATAGTCCTCATCGAACAAGTTGTTGACCGCAAAGTTCATGCGTAGTTTGCTGCTATCGTCCTTGTATAGATCGGAACCTAGATTAAAGTTCCATACCATGTATGCCGGTACTTTACCCGTTGCGCCCGTTGCATCTTCGGCACTGGTGTTCGCGTTATCAGAATATGACTCACTGAAGTAATAACCAGATAGCGTCGTGTCTAACTTGCTAAATGCGTAAGTCGCATCCCAGCTAAATTGATGTTTGGATGTATAAGGAAGTTGATTACCTTTGTTTGCACCCTCTTCTTCAATCGTCGCATCTAGGTAGTTATATCCAGCTCCTAGACTCAAAGCTTGAAGTGATTCAGGAGTATAACGGCCGGAAAGCTCAACACCTTGGTGCAGTGTTTTACCAATGTTGTCAAAAGTTTGGGTCGCACTTTGCCATTGAAGCTGATCTTCGAAATCGATTCGGTAAAGCGCAACATTGAAACTGGTTGATTCTTGGTTGTAACGCGCACCTAACTCATAGTTCCATGCGAGCTCACTGCCCTCTTCACCTTTACCACGGATGTAAGCAATCTGTGGTGCACGCAAAGATTTTTGAGCATTGGTGTACCCCACCCATTGCTCAGTAAGATGGTAAGCTACAGTCAAACCAGGTAACCATTCGGTCACTTTGTTGTTGGTCTTTTCCGCATTACCGAGGTCATTAAATGCCATATCTATTGATTCATAACGAATACCTGGGGTTACCTTTAACACATCATTAAACAAACCAATTTCGTTGCTTACATAGCCTGCGAATGCATCTGTATCTAAGTGCCAATCACGTGGAGTGATCGTAGCGCCACCAGCAATCGGCGTTTGGGTAAGTTTGTAATCGATATCTTCGTTCACGTAGCGCGCGCCTACTATCCAATTTTGCGTTACGGTGTTTCCGTCAAAGTACATCGCTAATTTAGGCTCAACACCATAAACTGAAAACTCACGAGGTGAAGTACGAATATGAGTAGATGGCAATGCAGGATCCGCCCAGTGACCGCCCGCACTATTAAAGCCCCACTGGAAGAAACGTTCAGAACGGTGACCAAAGGTTAGAATCTCAAGCTCTGAACTATCGGCAAGGTTAAGGTCATGTAGGTATTTTAGGCTCCAACGCGTCGATTCACCTTGGTATTCATCATACGGTCGCTTGGATTGTGTACGATCATTTTTGTAGTCGTCTGGTGATAAAGCACCTGGCATTTGAGTATCAGCATCATAGCGTTGGATGAATGCTTGTAGCTCTTGTGTATCACTTAGTAACCACTGCAATTTCGCTTGGAAATTCTTCACATCGGTGTCTGAGTGTTCACGGAAACTTTCACCTTTTAAGAAGTTACCCTCAACTTGAAGTGCCAATGTATCGGTTAGCCAGCCTCCCGTGCGTAGATACAAATCATTTAAAGGGGAATCACCTTCTTCGAAAACAGTTAAACGATTGCTAATTTCAGTTTGCCATTTATGAGGAATTGGTTTGGTCACTAAGTTGATCACACCACCCACATTGTTTGGTCCGTATTGCACAGCCGCACCGCCACGCACGATATCAATACGATCCAACATCGAAAGTGTCGCTGGGAAGATCGATTGTCCGGTATGACCATAAGGCGCTAGAGTCAGCGGTACACCATCCATTAGAAACTGCGCATGACCACTTCGACTTGCCTTCAAACCACGCACTGAAATGTTAGGTAGAACACCTGTGCCAGTTTCGTCTTGGACTTTAATACCAGGTACACTTTGAAACGCTTGATCAATAGAAAGTGCGCCAGTTTTTTTAATTTGTTCATGGGTAAGTACAGTACGAGCACCTGGGTACTCTTTAACGTCTTCTAGCTCCGAATTACCAATGATACTGCCCGTTACAACAACCGTTTCCATTGTCGTGGTTTCAGCTTCATTAGCGGCAAACACGTTAGTTGAAGTCACAGAGGCAACAGCAACTGCAAGTACACTCAAACGCAGCTTTTTATGCGCTTGAGTTTGCGCATTCTTGTCCAATTTCATTTGTGGGTTACCATCCAAATTCTGGTGAAGCATGGAGATCTCCTAAGTAGGCAGGTTAGGGTCAAAGATCTATATTTCTTTATGATTAACTCTGACCCTTTGGGCTAAAACGACCTAAAATAAGGTCAACTATTCGCTAATTAGCGGAAAAAATAGCTGTAGAATTGAGCTAACTGTTAGAACTGGTATCCGTAGCTAAGCATGAATTCAGCAGGTGCGCCGTATCCAATCTGGTTGGTACCAGACGTACCGTTGGTTGCACCCAAAATGTATTTTTCATCAAAAATGTTGTAAGCATTCGCTTGAACTTTATGACGACCCGTAGTGTATGCAGCCATCAAATCGACTGTGGTGTAGTCACCTAAAGCGACGGCTTCATTATTACCTGCGTAACGGTCGCCAACGTATTTAACACCGCCACCTAAGCGCCAGTTATCGTCTAGCTGGTAGGTACTCCAAAGTGAGAACAAGTGATCAGATACGTCGTTTGGCTTCTTACCTGTATCTTTGTCTTCAGCATCAAGATAGCTATACCCAACCGATACATCCCACTGAGTTGTAATTTGACCGCGAGCTTCAAGCTCGATACCTTTATGACGCGCTTCAATCTTGCTAATTACGTCACCGTTGGTATCGGTTTGAGGTTGCTCTTGATCAATTTGGAAGATCGCAGCATTGAGCATCAGTGCGTTGTCTAGCAAGTAAGCTTTTGCACCTATTTCTTGAAGATCTGTATGGAAAAATTCCGCTAGCTTGGGATTGATGTAGATTCCTGAATAAGGCAACTGCCATGAACGAGCTAAGCTTGCATACACAGACATATCATCAGCAAGGCGATAAACCAGACCACCACGGTAGCTTACTTTGTTGTCGTCAAGGTTCTCTTTAGCTGAGCCAGCCTTTTGTTGTTCAAGCTCCATAGAGTCGTAACGCACATTACCGATCAACGAAAGATCACCCAAGGTGTAAACGTCTTGAACGTAAACGCCGGTAGTCGTTGTTGTATTGTCGCGGAAAGGCTTGAAACCCGGGTCGGGCGTAGGGCCCACTACAGGGTTGTAAATGTCTTGAGATGGAAGCGTTTTGTCACTGGCTAGGACAAGGTCAATATTAATCTGGTTGAAATCCGCGCCTATCATCATTTGATTAGAATCGGTTTCCCAAACGAGTTCCGATTGCAATGTAGTCGTGGTACGTGGGTCGTAGCCAAAATTATTCACGGTTTGAGAGACTTGATCGCCTGTCACCGTTCCTTGACGAGTCCCCTTTTGTTCCAGCTCAATATGGTTGTATGCTACACGGTTTGTCCATACCCAGTCACTGTTTAGACGCCATTCATAATTTATCGCAACTCGGAGGCTATCAGATTCTTGATAATCGTTAGTCCCGCCATAAAAAGTGCTTTCAGAAACGTCAACAGGTTTACCATCCTTTGACGGAACGCCACGATACGGAACTAACTCTTGGTGAGCGTATTCGACATCGAGATCAATAGTGTGTCCGTCAGAAGGCATCACTCGAATCGTTGGGGCTATAAAGAAATCATTAGAATCAACATGATCGACATAAGAATCTGCTTGACGATGCTCTACATTGATACGACCATTAACTTTGTCTGAAAACGCCATAGAGCTATCAAGCTGCCCTACAAATTTGCTATTGCTACCAACACTGCCTTTGACACTGGTAAAGTTATCACCGTTAGCACGTTTAGTGACTAGATTGATAATACCACCGGCAGAACCTCGACCATAAAGTGCACCTGCCGGGCCTTTGACGACCTCAACACGCTCGATATTTGCTAGGCTTCGATAAGACTGTAAAGTCCCGTCGTCACGCATCCCATCGCGATACATATCATTAAGCGCATCAAAGCCACGAATAACAAATTGGTCGCGACTCCCTTCGCCGAGGGTATTATTTACACCTGCAACACCATCGAGAGCATCCACTAAACGTACTGCTCCGCGGTCTTCCATTTCAGTCTTAGTGACCACTGAAACGGCTTGTGGCACATCTAGCCATTCAACATCCGTTTTGGTACCAGACTGAGGCATATGTTCCGCATACCCTTCGTATTGATGTCCAATAACTTGTAGCGTTTCGTCCGCTACAACTTGTTCTTTTGCGTTTACAGCTGGTACCACAGTTACACTCGCAAGCGCTCCACCAATAGCCAAAGCTAGTGGAGATAGGGTCAATCTTATATTCATTTATTATTACCATTTTTGTTTACAAAACCACTGCGATGCGAATGAAAACAAATATCATTTATATTTGCAATATATATTTTTTCAACTATAGTTGCCCGGCGATATGCAACTACACTATTAATACCATTATCAATAAAAACAATGACATAGAAAAAAACCTTCCCTAAAAACAACAAAAAGGCCACTTGAATGCAAGTTGTGAGCAGGTAACAACAACGTTTTATAAATTAGGAAAGCCCAATGAAATCTACGATTATTATTGTGAGTCACGTCGTCAATGACGCAGTCACTCACGGCTTCGTACCGACAGCAAAAGCGATGGGGCTTTACGTCGTCCTGATCACAGATCACAAGCTCAGCCACCTGAAATTGAGTAACGATGACGAGCGTTTTAGCCCAGACGCAATTCTTGAGTGTGATGTATTTAATCCTCTCGAACTTATCGAGACCATCACAGAACAAAACATAAAACCGAGTGCTGTTTTTAGTAACAGTGATCACTTGCAAACTTCGACCGCTATCTGCGCTCAGTTCTTTGGTCTACCGGCAAAAGATTGGACCGTAACGTTGCAAGCAAAGAACAAGCACCTCACTCGCCAAGTTCTGAATGAAAAGTCTCTTCCCAATGTCCAAAGTGAATTGCTATATCGTGACACCGATTCTGCGTTTGATTTTACTTTTCCTGTCGTCGCCAAGCCTAAAGAAGGTGTGGCAAGCATAGACGTCCAACGTTGCAACTCTAAAGGTGAGCTGGAAAGTTATTGCGAGCGCTTTTGGCAGAAACAACCGACTAGCCCAATCTTGGTCGAAGATTTTTTGCAGGGTCCGCTGATCACTTTAGAAACCTTGGGAGACGGAGGAAACTTAACTGCGCTTGGTGGGTTTGATGTCGAGCTCTCAGAGCCCCCGTTCTTTATTGAAACTGCTGCGACTTGGAATGGCGACAATAACACTCAATTCAAGGATGAGTGTGTGCGACAGTTGCAAGCATTTGGCGTAGGCTTCGGTGTTTGTCACAGTGAATTTATTATCACAAAGTCTGGTCCGGTATTGGTTGAAATCAACTATCGCAGTATTGGAGATGGTCGTGAGTTCCTACTCGATAATCTAAGTGGTGGAAAATGGTTTAGCACCATCTTAAGTCTCCACCTCGGCAACAAGCTAGATCCTTCATTCCAAATAAGTGGCAGTGCAAACGTCCACTATGTTGTGGCAAAGCAAAGTGGCGTCATCGAGGGGACATCTACGTCTTTCATTCATCAAGATGGCGACGTTGTCACACAACAGCAGGTGCTCAAACACCCGGGTGAGACCTTCCTACAAAGCTTTTCCAACAAAGATTACCTAGCGCGAATTTCTATAGCATCGCCCTCGGGGCAAAGTTTAGATGCTGCTCTTCAACGCACTATTTCTCGATTCAATCTAACGTCAAACAGTGAGGTGAACGCATGAGCAACAACGCTTCATACCTAACTCAGCGACTAGTGGATACTTGCCTTCGTGAAGATCTATTTGGCTTAATGTCTAAAAGTCAGCTCAAAGCCAAAACACCTAGCAGCATTGCTATTTCGAATTACCCAGGTGAGCAAGCATGGGCTACCTTTTCCCATTCTGATTTCACGCTTTACCTACCCGTCACGCCAAGTTACTACATGCAGCGCTGGGTATACGGTTCTCCTAATGGGGTAGATGGTCATGGTTGGCTAATAGAGAAAAGGGGCCAGTTTGAACTTCAGCATGACTATCATGATTGGATTCAATTATTAAAAGCGTGTGCACATGAAAGCTCCCACCCATTGCTAGACGGTTACTTACAAGAACTCGAATGTGCAGAAGAACACAAAGCACTATGTGATAACGCTTTCCAACAACATTCTAAGTCATTAATGCAGCCAATTTCTCAGCTGACACATTGGAACCAAAAATTACTGCGCGCTGATCAAATCGCGTCTTACCTTGATCACCCTTATTATCCCACCGCTCGCGCAAAATTTGGGTTAAGTGATACAGACCTCGAGCAATATGCGCCAGAGTTTGCACAAAGCTTTGCTCTGCGTTGGCTCGCGATTGATAAGTCACTCGTCACTTTGACCAGTTCACAGCCACAATGCTGGCCAACTATGGAGCAAGTAGGTCTACCGGACGACTTTGCTGTGAGTCATCATTTATTCCCAGCACACCCTTTAACACTGCAAAGCCTTGAGTCTCTTCCAGAAGGTATTATTGAAGCCCCTACTCCATACCTTGAGGTTACACCAACACTATCGGTACGTACCGTTGTTGTGAATTCTGCACCACATATTCACATCAAAGTGCCACTTATCATGCGTTCTCTAGGTACCAAAAACATTCGCTTAATCAAACCTTCGACTCTTTATGATGGACATTGGTTCGAGCGCCTATTAACGCATTTAGAACAAAGTGATAGCGACTTACAAGGCACTTTATTTCATTGCAATGAGAAACACGGTGGACACGTAGGAGATGACAAAAGCTTCGCTTACATCGTACGTGAATACCCATTAAACCATTCGCAAGACAAAGCACTCGTTCCCGTTGCCGCGTTGGCTAGCCCAATGCCCGATGACCGCTTGTTCTTAGAGCACCTCGCCGAACAGTATTATCACAACGACACGTTAGCTTGGTTTAAGGATTACGTTGACCTACTTTCAAAAGTACATCTGAGATTGTGGCTTCAATACGGCATTGCATTGGAGTCCAACCAACAGAACGCCATTATAGCGTTCGATGCTCAGGGAAAAATGACCTTAGCGATGAAGGACAATGATGCAGCGCGGATTTGGCCTGAGCGATTTAAAAACTTCGAACACCTCTCACCGGTTAAGTGCGATCAATTGCTGGATCAGCGCATTAAAGTGGGCGATGAACTGGCTCTTGGTCAGATGTTCACTACAATCACGTTACAGCTCGATATTGCAGCGATTGTTGAGGCAATGGCCGCACAAGCTATTGCGCCATCGGCTGACCTTTACAAAATAGTGGCAACCAGCCTTTCTCAACAGCTAGAGCAACTTCGTAATCAAGGTCATGACGTAACACTTGCCAACAAGATGTTATTTGAATCACCGAACCTGTACACCAAGTATTTATTGAGTTCAGGCAGTTTGCTCTCGAAAGAAGCCTCCGGTGCTAGCGATATCAATAAATTTTATGGGTTATCGGCTCCGAACTTCTTACTACTTACCAGTAAAGAAGCACAACACGCTTACTTAGAATCCATCAAACAGAGCGTGAACTAACCCACCATGACCAGACTCATTTATTGTGTGCTGCTCTGCCACTTCATCGCGGCATTTGCAGCCTTAGGTATGCCCCTGTTTTTACCTATGGTGTTACCGACACTTGGCGCACATATCGATTCAGATTGGGCAGGCATTTTATTTATTTTGCCAACCTTTTGTACTGCGTTAGCTGCGCGGTTTTGGGGGCAGTTTGCTGATAAGTTTGGCAAACGTCGCTCTCTATTGCGAGCACAGCTAGGGCTTGCCGCAGGGTTCGCTCTGTGTGGTTTGGCAGATAACCTAACGATGTTTGTGTTTGGTCTTATTGTTCAAGGAACCTTTGGCGGCACTATGGCCGCCTCGAATAGCTACCTATCAAGTCAAATTAAAGACGCAAAGACCCTCGGCACTTCACTGAATAAGACTCAGCTTTCTGCACGTTTAGCGTTGATCGTCGCGCCCATCGGCCTAGGTTGGACATTATCAGACACGAGCCCGCTGAATGCGTATCTGTGGCTGTCTGCCTTACCCTTGTTAGCATTGGCAATCACGCTCACGCTCCCTGCTGATCACTTAGTGAAATCGGATGCAGAGAAAGAAGCAAAAGACCAGATAACGAGTCAAAGAGAACAAACAACATACAAGCCGTTACACAACCTCTACTGGGTGTTCGGTGCACAGTTCTTCTTTGCTTTTTCGATGGTAGTCACCTTCCCCTACTTCTCACCTTTTGTGCAGCAATACGGTGTGACAAACCAAGCGTGGATAGGCTTTTTATACGCCCTTCCACACGGTGTTTACTTACTCTTTGCCGGAAAAGCTCATATGTTTTCAGAGGTGCTCAACCGCCGCCATCCGCAAAATACCTTGTACCTTGGTTTCGGCTTACTCTCAGTCAGTACTGCGATGCACCTAATACCCGACCAAACAACGCTGATCATCGCTCGAGTTGTTTTTGGACTTGGTATGGTCTGTTGCTACCAAGGGCTACATCAAGCCCTAGCCAACAAAATCGACCGACAACAAAGTGGCAAGATATTTTCTCGCTTTGATGCCATGTCTAAATGGGGGGGTGTTGCAGCAGGGTTAAGCGCGTCTTTTATATCAAGCTTGGGGTGGCTTGAGGTTCCTTTCTTACTTTCTACTTTGATCAGCTTTAGTACTGCTATCGCAATGATCATTCTTTCAAAATTTGGACATCGACATGTTAAACAATCATTCATATCCGACTGAGAACCGAGCTGAAAACAAGACGCAAATAAATCACAGTCAGGTTCAGCTCAATCAAGAAAAAGCCCAAATAAATACCATCATGGGCGTAGTGAACTGCTACCTGCGTGAATACGCGATACCGAATAAGCAAGTTGATTGGTGCTTCAGCTCAGCATCACTGCCACAGACGTTAAAAAGAAACTATACGGCTAAACAACGTGTGGCAATATATCTCCCTCGGCAAAATCAGGCGCAAGAGAGTGGCTTGTTAGTCTTGCCTGTTGAATACGTCAGTAGCCTAGGAAAGGTAAAACTTTCAGATTCACCTTGGTCGAAAACGACTGGTGCTGGCTGGTCTAAACTAGACGCAACCCAAACTCTAACACTGTTGCTCAATTACCTTAAACAAGTGTTAATGATCCCGTTCAACCATGAATTGATAGAACAAATGCAGAACAGCTTGCTTGTAACCGAGCAATTCCTACATGCCGACAGCACACTCCAACAGCATAATGCCTTTATCGCGTCAGAACAGTCACTGCTCTGGGGACACACTTTTCATCCAACACCAAAAAGTCGTGCTGGGGTAAGTATGGATGACTTACTTGCTTGCTCTCCAGAAGTTGGAGCGAAGGTGCCTCTGTATTGGTTTGAGGTGGAAGCAGCTTTACTGGATGTATTGCGCTCAGATACGCGCAAATCACCTAAAACGATGCTCGAACAATTGGCCCCAAAAGAAAGTAATTCAGAATCAAAATTACTTTATCCGTGCCACCCATGGGAAAGCTACACACTTCTACAAAACCCAGCAGTTCAACGTGCAATTGAACAAGGAAAAATCACACCATTGGGCTTAGGTGGAGACAAACTGTTGCCCACTTCATCCGTGCGCACTCTTTATCACCCAGATATGGAATGGTTCGCTAAGTTTTCCATCAATGTACGTTTGACCAACTGTGTTCGCAAAAACGCATGGTATGAACTCGACAGTGCCGTACAGTTAACTTCTATTCTACGTCCGATAAAAGAGAGCGAACAGCTGCGTAACCCAGTATTCAAGGTGATGAGTGAGCCGTACGCAACAACACTGAATCTGGAATCGATTGAAGGGCAAGAGCCTAACGACATCATAAAAGCGCGTGAATCATTTGGCATTCTGTATCGCGAGAACTTCACACTAAGTGAAACCGACGTTCTACAACCGACATTAGCAGGTTCGCTGTTTGCCTATGACCGAGAAGGAAATAGCTATATAGCTACCCAGCTAAAACACAAAGCAAAAGCAACACAAAGCCAGTATGAAAGTGTCGCAACCTTGTGGTTTGAGCGCTACTTGCATTGCTTGGTTCCCGGCGTGTTTAACTACTACTTCAAACATGGAGTCGCATTCGAACCTCATCTACAAAACACGCTGATTGGTTTTGAACAAGGCATGCCATGTTGCGTGTGGATTCGTGATTTAGAAGGTACAAAATTGTTACCTAAATTTTGGCCTTCAGAGACATTACAGCAGCTTTCAGAAAGAGCCCGCCACTCGGTTTACTACAGCCGAGGGCAAGGTTGGAATCGCATCGGTTACTGCACCTTTATTAACAACATTAGTGAGGCCATATTCTTTATTGCTGAGGGAGACGCCAAACTTGAAGAGACATTGTGGGAATTATTGAAAGAATCCATTGTTCGTTGGCAGTCAATCAATGGCAAGCAACCAGAGTTAGTTGCGTTACTTAATGGCGGCTTCTTCCCAAGTAAGAACAACTTCACCACTCGCTTGATGCAAAATGCCGACAAAGAGTCGGGTTACACGCTAATTGCGACACCGTGGGCGACTCAAAACACAGGAGAAAATCATGACTAAGCTAACTCTGCTTCCTTCTCACATCGAGCAAGAAATAAAACAACTCGCGAACCAGCAGAATCAGCCGTTATGTGCTTACCTGTATGACCTTAATGCGCTTGAGCAGCATATCAAACAGATGCGCCATGTATTACCCAAAAACGTGGAGCTGTTTTATGCCGCAAAGGCCAACCCTTCTGCGCCAATCTTGAGGACCTTGTCGCCTTACGTTGATGGGTTTGAAGCGGCATCTGGCGGTGAACTTAGCCACCTTCAGCAGCAACAACTCAATAAACCGCTGATCTTTGGTGGCCCAGGGAAGATGCCAAGCGAATTAGAACAAGCAATACAACTTGATGTTGATGCTATCCATGTCGAAAGTATTACGGAACTACAGCGTATCGGAGATTTGACACAAAAGTTGAATCGACCTGCTTCCATCTTTCTGCGCATGAATATCGATATTGGTGACATCACGCTCAGCAAGCTAGCCATGGGCGGGAAACCGACTCCATTTGGTTTCGATGAAGCTGAGTTAGATAACGCCATCATGCATCTGCGTGATTTCCCGTTAATAGAGTTGAAAGGTTTCCACTTCCACCTGATGTCACATCAACTCGATGTTGGCCGTCACTTAGCACTCGTTCAACGTTATTTCCAAGTGGTTAAACAGTGGAAAGAAAAATACTCGCTTGAAGATCTTATTATTAATCTCGGTGGAGGCATGGGGATCAATTACCAAGATCCTAGCCAACATTTCCCGTGGATAGAGTTTTGCGACAAATTAGAATTTTTGATCGCTGAAGAACACATGGAAAATTGGAAACTACGCTTTGAGTGTGGGCGCTATATCTCTGCGCCGTGCGGCTACTACGTAATGGAAGTATTAGACATCAAACAGAATCTTGGCGAAAACTTTGTGATTGGTCGTGGTGGCACGCATCATTTCCGTACACCAGCAGCACAAAACCATGATCACCCTTTTGCTGTCGTCCACAATCAGCAGCACTCAACCATTTCGAACCCAATCCACCACACTACTGCCAATTTAGTTGGCCAATTATGTACACCAAAAGATGTACTCGCTCGAAACCAAAACATTGAGTACGTCGACATCGGTGATTATCTTGTGTTCACCTTAGCAGGAGCGTATGCATGGAACATTTCCCATCAAAACTTCTTAATGCACGAGCCACCTGTGTTTCATTACTTCTAGCTCAAACAACGGATTCAATATCGCGTTGTTAATGGCTAAATAAAGGTCAACTACACGCTTGAT
This sequence comes from Vibrio sp. R11-SG3-ISO9, assembly GCF_059834255.1. Lineage (NCBI taxonomy): Bacteria > Pseudomonadati > Pseudomonadota > Gammaproteobacteria > Vibrionales > Vibrionaceae > Vibrio > Vibrio sp. R11-SG3-ISO9. The sequence continues at coordinate 5,993 of NZ_JCBDGU010000033.1, read as the reverse complement.
TTTTAGCCTCCACATACGGAAACGCCCAAAGTTATTAGCTTTGGGCGTTTCTTCTAACAAACTGGTTTACGACAACCGAGCGTTAAAGTGTCATATGCAAAATCGGAAAAGATTTTCCCATATCATCTAGTGGTGAGCGTGATACAACTTTGAATCCCATATGCTGATAGAAACCTACCGCTTGTGGATTTTGTTCGTTCACATCAACTTGGGTTGCGCCTAAATGCTCAATAGCATACTGCAACAGCGCTTTACCGACTCCCTGCCCTCTTACTTCATTTACAATGAATAGCATCTCAACCTTTGATTCGTGAGTTCCCACGAACCCAACAATAGAGCCGCTGTCATTTTTCACACATCTTAAGATAACAGCAGGAAAGGCTTGTTCCATGATGATAGGCTTAAAAAACTCAATATCTTCTTCTGTTATGAAGTCATGAGTTGCTCGGACTGAGTTTTCCCAAACATTAAGCATTTCAGCGTAATTTTCAGGACGCACATTTTCAATAATCATCGCATTTCTCTTAAGTTAACGGATATCAATGTGCAGCCGCGAGTGCTTATATTAACTGACGAAGTGTAATGGCGTCTAATTAAGACTATGAATAAGTAGCACCCGACCGATGGATAGAATGATACCTCAGCGGCTCGGGTTATAGCTTCTTCGTGAGAAACGAAAGCGATGAATCCAGTGGATAGTTTTCTAATACCATTTGGCATTCATAGCCCTGTTTTTCATAAAACGGACGAGCTTGAAAGCTTAACGTATCAACCAGCGACGACGTACATCCTTGAGACTTCGCATACTCTTCGATTCGCGTGAGAAGTTCGCTTCCAACTTGCTGTCCTCTCAGAGATTCATCAACCCAAAGAAACTTAATAAGAAGCCAGTTTCCCCAAAGATCTGCGATGATACCACCGACTTTCTTCTGATCTTCCAAAGCATAATAAGCCACTTGAGATTTAGGTATCCCCTCCAAGAAAGGCGTATTGTGTTCAATCAAACCACCACGAACTTCATTGATGTCCTTGTCTGAAGGTTCACTATCAAATTTGTATTCCATTTCTTTCCTTACGTGTTCATATCCATTTGCTGATGAGCAATTGCATTCAAAAAAATAATCATCGACGCCGCCATTGTAGCGATGAAGCTTCTGCTAAATCGCCCCTTGCTGAGCCAGTTTGCTGAGAATGTCACTGGTTTTCTCCCTGAACAGATCTCTTAATAATCGAACCGTTGGGGTGATCGATTGACGACTTGGGCATACCAGCCAAAGCTCAGTAGGAGTAGGTTTGTAGTCTTGCATGACACTGACCACCCGCCCAGTAAGCAGATCATTGGACATATCAAGGCATGATTTAATCGCAATCCCTCTACCTGCTACACACCAACGTCTAACCAAATCCCCATCGTTGGAAGCCCTGTTACCTGTTAGCTTCACTTTATGAGTGGTTTCTTCATGACTGAACTGCCATTCATTCTGGAGAACATCGTGTAACTGATAAAAGAGGGCATTGTGCTCTAACAAATCATTGGGTTGTATCGGAGCTTGATGCTCAGCAAGATAACTAGGGCTTGCGCATAACACTCTAGGAACATCGCAGATCTTAAATCCATACATGTTGGCATCGGTTGGAGAACCATAACGTAGCGCCATATCCACCGAGTCACGATAGAAGTCGATATTGCTATCACTAATACTGGATCGAAGCGACACGTTAGGATATTCCAACAAGAATTCATCCAACCAAGGCGTAATGAGATTTCGTCCTAGATCAGACGATAATGCGATACGAATTTCACCATCAATAATGCCGAGCTCTTCGTGCATGTTCATTTTCGCTTGCTCAAGCATCTTTAGCGCTTCCTCGCATTGTGGCAAGTAACGCTCTCCCGCCGCCGATAGCCGTAAGTGGCGTGTCGTACGAACGAAAAGCTCTGCTCCTAACGATGCTTCGACGCGCTTTACCGCAGCGCTGGCCGTTGCTGTCCGCATATCAAGGTTGGTTGCTGCAGCGGTAATACTGCGAAACTCGGCAACTTTCAAAATAACCTTCAAATCCTCTAGCAACATCTTTAAGCCTCATTCTTTAATTAAATTGGGTAAGAACACGCTATCAACGCTAAGTATTTATAGAGTAGAGGATCACTATTATCAAATATTACTTGATAATTAATCAAAGTAAAGGCTGTTTTTCATTGCCAATCACTCACCTAAGATAACGTCATGTTAACGAAGCGCCCCATATCGGAATACCCATTTACCTTCAATAGCGATAAACGACGGCGCGATAAATTAACAAACACTTTTTGATAGTGTTTCAAAAACCATTAGAAAACCAATGGCGATATATTGTCTACACTCATTGAGCTAACAGACCGCTATGTAACCAATTTTGAGACTCTATAACTTCTTGTTTTATATAAGTTACCGTCTTTTCGGAACTGAACACACAAAGGAAAGTAACATGACTAAATTAACTATTGTTGCAAACATCGTGGCAAATGAAGACAAAATTGATCTAGTGAAAGCTGAGCTGCTTAAACTGATTGAGATCACTCGTGCAGAAGAAGGTTGTATCAACTACGACTTGCACCAAGACAATGAAAACCCAGCACACTTCTTATTTTACGAGAACTGGGAGTCACGCGAGTTGTGGCAAACACATATGAACAACACCCACCTTGCAGAATACATGGCAGCCACTGAGGGCGCAGTCACAAGCTTTACACTCAATGAAATGACGCACATTGGTTGATTGCTAGTGCTCTAAGGCACTCAAGATCAATGGCTCAACAGCTCATCGTTTAAGCCCATTCATAACATCTCAATCAATATGCTGGATATTGAATGGGCCAACTTTCGTTGATTACGATTTAAAAATTAGGCTGAAGCCACTTCACCTAATCAAAAGGAAGCACCATGACAGCACCAATAAAAATGAAAGCAATCGGGTTTACTCAATCACTTCCAATTACAGAGCAAGACAGTCTGTTTGAGTTTGAAACCGATGTTCCAGAAGTGAAAGACAACGACCTACTCATCAAGGTGAGTGCGACGTCAATTAATCCTGCAGATGCTAAAATACGCATTCGTAATGCCCAAGGTAAAACCCTAGAACAACCTAAAGTATTGGGTTACGACGCTGTTGGTGAAGTTATCGCCAAAGGTGCAAACGCTGAAGGCTTCGAAGTTGGTGACCGAGTTTACTATGCCGGCGATGTGACACGCATGGGGGCTAATGCACAATATCAAGCTGTGGATTACCGCATCACTGCTCACGCGCCGAAGAGTCTTTCTGATGAATCTGCTGCCGTCATGCCGTTAGCAACACTCACTGCATGGGAGGCGCTATTCGACCGACTCCGTGTTCGCCCAGAAGAGAGAAAATCGATACTGATCATTGGCGGCGCTGGTGGTGTAGGCTCTATTACGATTCAATTAGCAAAGCAGCTTACTAACCTGACTGTTATTGCCACAGCCTCAAGACCAGAAACAGAGCAATGGGTGCGAGATATGGGGGCTGATCATGTCGTCAACCACCGTAACTTGGTTGAGTCCGTTCGTGAACAAGGCATCAAACATGTCGATTACATTTTCAACGTGGCTGATACCAAAGGACACTGGGATGCAATGGTAGAACTTATCGCACCACAAGGTTTAATCAGCTCAATCGTTGAGTTCGATGGTGGTATCGACTTGTCAGCACTTCAAGGCAAATCCGCTGGTTTTATTTGGGAGTTAATGTTTACACGCTCACTGTTTGACACAGATGATATCCAAAAGCAGCAAGACATTCTATTCCAAGCAGCAAATCTGATCGACGCTGGCCGCATTAAATCTACACTAACGACAACATTGAATGGCTTTAGTGTTGAAACGCTTAAAGATGCGCACCAACGTATCGAAAGTAGTGCTTCAATCGGTAAAACGGCGATCAAGTATTAGGATATTGAGAGTAATTTACTGCTCTTCGAATAGAGGCAGTAAGTGATCATCAAGCTACATTCTTCTAAGCTAGAAATACCCAAATACAAAAAGAGCCACCCAATAGTGGCTCTTTTATTTGTCACTAGGCTTACGCTTTAACTCAACGTCATAACCACGCCACTAAATGTGACAGCGTCATAAAACCTTAACCTTTAGAGTGATTTCAATCCAGAGGTTGATAGCCGAATCGCGCCAAATAATGCCAAACCTTTTTGACATCTTGTTCATCGTAACCTTTTTCGGTGACTGCCAAGCCGAGTATTCTTGGATCGATGACACCATCTTGCGATAACTCTTTAGCGAGCTCTATGTACTCTTTCCCACGATATTCTGGATAGCGAGCCATCTCTTCAACACTCAGTTTAAACCCGTTATGCCATTTAACTGGAATATCTAACTGGCGAGCATACCATTCGATCCCGGTCTCGCGATAAGCTGGATCAAGCACTATACACTCGACGTCCTCTTTCAGTGATATCTCACCATGAACATGCGCTTCGATATAATCATCTAACAGATCAACATCGTCAGAAGATGCCTTATCGATTAATGCCTGTAGCCGACTTGCAATGGCAAAGTCTGTGGGTTCAAAGAAACTATCTGGATAGCAAAACGTAGTACGATCCAGTACGTGTTGCTTTAACTCAAAATAGCTACTGCCAAAGCGCGCGGCTGCGCCAGAGGGATATTCTCGAAAGTTCAAAGCACCATACTTGGGTCTTAAGTGGTCAGCGGCATTATCATACGCGCCATCAAACACACTCTGCTCCCAAATCCATCTTGCTCCGCCAGTATAGGCCGTTAACCCGCCGTTACTCGTGCTGGTCTCGAATTGAGATTTGAGTTTGCCATCACGCGCAATCGCTTGAAGTAACGGTGTTTTATTCGACGTATAACGGTCAGGGTGAAAGTTAATCGTCACCGCATGGACGTAACTACCCTCTTCGCAACAAGACTTGGAACGTATATTTGCGATTGCTTGCTCGGTTGCACCTTCAGTCATAACACCTCTAATTTGTCCTAGCGTCTACTCACTCGCACCTAGATGTTGCCTACGTTTGATGCGTTAAATGAAAACATACGTATTTCATCACGTGGATGCCAGCCAATATTTTCATAAAACGCTTGTGCGTTCAGGTTGTCATTGATGACAAACAAGTGGGTTTTAGCGATCCCTATGGATGATAAGGCGTCCACTGCGTTTGATATCAGCTTTGCGCCTAAGCCCTGACCACGGCAAGCTTTGGATACCGCTAAATGTTGGATATAACCACGACGACCGTCTGTTCCCACCAATATCGCACCCACGATCTGCTCGCCTTGCAGAGCAACAAAACTCAGGTTTGGGTTACGCTCGAGATACTTCCCGATGTTTTCTTCGGAGTCTGCTTCTCTTAATTGCATGCCTTCCGTTTCAGACCAAAGGTTCATGACCTGCTGATAATCTGAGATGTCCATTTCTCGTAACACAACTTGTTCCCTTACTTAAACCTAAACACCTTACAAAAGTGCCAAATATAATGAATCTATTAATGCTCGATTTATTCATGGTTAAGTTATTCATACTTAACCATACCGACCCGTTAATCACATGCTTCTTCAAGCGCTTCGTTCTCTGAAACGTACGCCACAAGATTTTCGAACGCTATTTTAAAATAAAGCTCGTAGCTTCCTTGCTCTACATACCCTAAATGAGGGGTCGCAGTAACGTTAGGTAGAGAAAGCAAAGGCTCTGTACTTTTAGTTGCGGGCTCACAATCAAAAACATCGACAGCCGCTCGTTTGATCGGATTGGATTTGAGTTCGTTAAACAGGGCATCAGTCTCGACAAGCTCTGAACGGCTGGTATTCACAAACAAGGAATCTGACTTCATTGATCTTAGATCTTCAGCCGTAACACACCCTCGCGTTGCCTCATTCAAACGAAGATGGAGAGATAGAACATCCACTTGCTGAAAGAAGCCGCGTTTGGATTCAGAGGCCTCAAAACCATGTGATTTT
>NZ_JCBDGU010000032.1:0-21886 GCF_059834255.1 Vibrio sp. R11-SG3-ISO9 | reverse complement strand
CTCAACTTGGACATGTCGTCATCGCTTGTGGTCGTAGCCAAAACAAGCTCGATTCACTAACCAATGAGCAAGATAATATTGAGCCGCTCTGCTTTGATCTTTTGGACTACGAAAATTACCCAGACCTTACTTCAGATGAACCATTAGATATGGTCATCTTGAACGCTGGGGATTGCGAGTATATTGATGACCCAGTCAACTTTGACGCCAAGCTATTTGAACGCGTCATCAACATTAACCTGATCTCAATTGGCTACGCCCTAGAGGCTTGGCTGAAATGTATAAAGCCAGCAGGCAGAGTCGTTCTAGTCAGCTCCAGTGCAGGGTTTTTGCCATTACCAAGAGCTGAAGCCTATGGAGCTTCAAAGGCTGCATTGACCTATTTAGGTCGAACGCTTGCTGTCGACCTCGCAGCACACAATATTCACGTTTCTATCGTTCATCCTGGTTTCGTAGATACACCATTAACAGAGCGAAATACGTTCGCTATGCCTATGATTATAAGTAGCGAACAAGCCGTTCAAAGAATCATCAGTGGACTCGAACAAGGAAAGAGCGAAGTAGATTTTCCTCGCAGGTTTATCTTCATCATGAAGTGCTTGCGATTTTTACCCAAGTCGGTTTGGCATAAGCTTGCCTCAAGGATGGTATAACAATGAAAAAGATTGCCATTATTGGCTCCGGTATCTCCGGACTCACTTGCGCACACGTATTAGATAAACACCACGACATCACGGTTTTTGAGAAAAATGATTATGTCGGTGGGCACACCGCCACAGTCGATATTGAACACCAAGGCAAGGCATTTTCTATCGATACAGGCTTCATTGTTTTCAATGATCGCACCTACCCTAACTTCAACAAGCTACTCGAACAGCTTGGCGTCGATCGTCAAGAAACAGAAATGAGCTTCAGTGTTCACAACACTGACACTCAGTTTGAGTACAACGGTCACAGCATCAATTCATTGTTCGCTCAGCGCAGCAATATCTTAAAGCCGCAGTTTTGGACCCTGATTCTTGAGATCATCAAATTCAACAAACTGTGCAAGGAACGCTTTCAAAACCATCAGTTTACCGAAGATGAAACCTTGGGCGATTTCCTGAATCACTACCGCTTTTCAGACTTTTTCAGCCAACACTACATACTTCCTATGGGTGCGGCTATTTGGTCCACAAGTCTAGAAGAGATGGAGCAGTTCGAACTTAAGTTCTTTATCCAATTCTTCTTCAACCACGGGTTACTCGATATCACCAATAGGCCGCAGTGGTATGTGATTCCAAAAGGTTCACGCTCCTACGTCGATGTTATTCTATCTCGCCTATCTAAACCCGTTCAGCTCAACAGCCACATCAAGCAGGTTACCCGCTATGAAAGCGAGGTCGCCATTGAATTTGAATCTGGTGAAATACAAATTTTTGATGAAGTGATCTTCGCTTGTCACTCTGACCAAGCACTGGCGCTACTCGGCGATGCGACTGAACAGGAGAAAGCGGTATTGGGTGAAATTCCATACAGCCGCAATGAAGTGGTGCTTCACACCGATACTAAGTTGCTACCTGATCGCAAGCTAGCGTGGGCGAGTTGGAACTACATGTTAGATGGCAACAGCAAGCGACCAGCCTGTGTCACCTACAACATGAACATTTTGCAAGGGATTGAAGACGATATCACCTTCTGTGTCACCCTCAACCAGAGCGAGGCCATTAACCCAGATAAGATCATTCGTCAGTTTGTCTACCATCACCCAGTGCTTAACTCCAATACCGTTCAAGCGCAGCAGCAACGCGAAACCATGTGTGGGCACAATCGCACTCATTTTGCGGGTGCTTACTGGTACAACGGCTTCCATGAAGATGGTGTGCGCAGTGCACTCGACGTGACCAAGCGCTTTGGACTAGAACTATGAGCACGGTAACTCGCCACTTCGATGAAAACACCGAACGCAGTGGTATCTACTGGGGCAACGTAAGGCACCGCCGTTTCGGTGCCATTACCCACGAGTTTAGCTATCAGCTGTATATGATGGGACTTGATTTGGATGAGATCGAGCAGACAACAGCGCGTAGCTTGGTCTTCGGTACCCGTTGGTTCAACCCCATTCGCTTTGTTGAGACAGATTATGTTCCGGAGAAGACATTCAACGGAGATGAGTCTTTAGGCAATCATGAGTCGCAAATCAATGATAAAACGTCAAATAGCTATAAAACACAAAACAGCATTGAACCAAAAACTCTAAAGCAGCGTATAGCTCTCAAAGTGAAATCACTGGGCGGTCAATGGAGCGAATCCAACCGTGTCACCATGCTCGCACAGTGCCGTTGTTTCGGGATTTATTTTAGCCCAATCAACTGCTTCTTTTGCTTTGACGAAAATTTGGAGTGCCGTTACATGCTGGCTGAGGTAAGCAACACCCCTTGGCGTGAACGACACTATTATTTGATAGACATGCAGCAAGAGTTGAAGGCGAAGAAAGACTTCCACGTGTCACCATTTATGGATTTAGACATGACTTACCATTGGAAGATCAAGCCTCCATCACGCCGCACTTTAGTCCATATTGAAAATCATAGGAACGAGCAATATCCCGGAGAGAAGAAGGTGTTTGACGCCACTTTGGCACTCGAAAAACAACCGATGACTGCCAGTGATATACGACAAACACTGATTCGAACTCCGGCCATGACCACTAAGGTTGTGCTAGGCATTTATTATCAGGCTTTGAAACTGTTCATTAAAAAGGTGCCCTTTATCTCGCACCCAGATTCAGTTTCCAAGCCACCACAATACAAGAATTAACTAAGACGAGAATTTTCTCAGCGAGGTCTACATGGAACAGCTTGCCAAACAAAATCACAACATCAAGCAGCAGCCTCAAACCGCAGTGCTGAACAAAAACTGTAAGTATCGAAGCCTTGTTTTCACTATTCTGGAACGCTTACAGGGAGCCCAGCTCGAAGTCATCGAAGGGGATGAGCATTCAATATTTGGTGACCGAGAAGCCAACCTTCACGCCGAGATTGTCATTCACGATTCTAGTTTCTTTAAAGACGTTGTCCTTAACGGCAGTATTGGCGCTTCAGAGGCGTACATTGACGGCAAGTGGACAAGTCCACATCTAACTCGTGTCATTCAAATCATGGCTCGCAACCAGCAGCAACTCGACGAGCTAGATGACAAGACACAGTGGCTATCCAAGATCAAAAACTTGTTCTTGAGAAAGCAGAACGCCAATACAGAGCAAGGCTCGAAACGTAACATTCTGGCTCACTACGATATTGGCAATGAGCTTTACGAACGCTTCCTAGACCCATCAATGCAATACTCTTCAGCCGTTTACAGTGAACAAGCTACCCAGCTCGCAGACGCTCAGCAAAATAAGATGCGTACCATTTGTGAACGCTTAGAGTTAACAGAACAAGACAGTGTGGTTGAGATAGGCACTGGGTGGGGTGGACTTGCGATATTCATGGCGCAAAACTACGGCTGCCATGTTACAACCACGACTATCTCTGATGCTCAGCACGAACTTGCCAAGCAGCGCATTGAAGCACTCGGACTAAGCGACAAGATCACTCTGCTTAAAGAGGACTATCGCAACCTATCAGGCCAATACGACAAGCTAGTCTCTATTGAGATGATTGAAGCGGTTGGTCATGAATTTCTACAAACCTTCTTTACTACCTGTTCTCAGCTTCTCAAGCCCACAGGCAAGATGTTGATACAAGCGATCACCATCGCAGATGGACGTTATGAGAAATACCGTAAAGGAGTCGATTTCATTCAGAAATATATCTTCCCAGGCGGCTGCCTACCCTCTGTTGCTGTCATGACAGGTCACCTTGCACAGAGCACTGATCTTGTCGTCCAAGAAATTGACGACATCGGCTTGCACTACGCGCGCACGCTAAACGATTGGAATGTCGCATTTGAGCAGAGCTGGGATGAACTGCAAAGCCTAGGGTATTCAGAAGAATTCAAGCGACTGTGGACCTTCTATTTCTGCTACTGCGAAGGCGCCTTCCTTGAACGCGTGATAAGCACTCATCACATTGTGGCGCGTAAGCCTCGCTACTATGGAGCAAAAGATGAAACGGTTCTGGATTATTAACCTTGTTCTGTTTCAAGCCACTTGGGTAAGCAGTGCTTTCTTTACCGAGCAAGCCGTCTTTATAGCGCCACTATTGGTGGCGCTGCACTTTCTTCTTTCACCCACTCGTCGTGACGACCTCAGAGTCTTACTCTTGTTGCCAATCGGCCTGCTCCTCGATAGCTTAATGATTGGTCTTGGCGCCTTCTCAGCACACCCAAACATTGCCAACCAAACTTGGTTCCCGGTGTGGCTCGCCTGCTTGTGGGTGATGTTCTTAATCAGTTTTAACCATAGCCTCAATTGGCTAATGAAATGTCCAAAAGTGATCCTCATTCTCCTCGGTTTCGTAGGAGGTACTAGTAGCTACTGGGGCGGCATCAAGGCAGGTGCGCTTCAGTCCACATGGCCAGATGTGTGGGTGTTATCCACGCTTGCGGTCAGTTGGGGTTTGGTAATCCCTTTATTAGTGGTCGGCTACTCGTATCTAAACAAGCCCAATATGGCGGAGACAACGAGGTGACTTATGGCTTATTCAACACAGGGTCGTGCTAAAGCTCAGCGCCACCCTCTATCGCAATGGAAGCGTTACTTACTGTCAGCGCTTGCAACCCTGTTTGCGTGCAGTGCACTTATCTTCCACAACGCCGCTAACGCCTCTCCTGTCGGTGATTTGAATAAGCAGGGTGAAGGAGAGATGACTTATCTCTTTTGGACCCTCTACAACGCCGAGCTATACACCACACCTACTCGCTCTGAGCAAGCACTGAAAATCGAATACTACCGTGACATTGATAGCAAAGATCTAGTCGATGCAACGCAAGATCAGTGGGAAAAACTGGGCTACTCGGACAGTAAGATCAAGAGCTGGATCGCTCCACTCTACGAAATGTGGCCGAACGTAAAACAGGGCAGCACTCTGACCATTCGCGTTTCGGAAAACCAGCAGAGCCAATTCTATTTCGACGAACAACCAATCGGCACCATTACCGATACCCAATTTGGACAAGCCTTTCTCTCTATCTGGCTGTCAGAAAACACGTCGGAACCGAAACTCCGCCAGCAGTTGTTAGGTCTCAATAAATAAAACAGGACACAATGAATGAAAACAGGATGGCTACTTTTACTTTGCTCTCTTTTAATAGGGTGTGGCTCTGCCAACTTATCCGAACATACGGGCACCACACCTGAACTCAAGCTCGAACAGTTCTTTGACGGCGACCTCATCGCTTATGGCATGGTGCTCGATCGCTCTGGTAATCTACTACGACGTTTTGAAGCGGATTTGGTAGCAGAGTGGCAAGGCGACCAGGGTGAAATCAAAGAGTGGTTTCGCTTCGCTGATGGTGAACGGTCCACTCGGATCTGGAAACTGGTTAAAACTGGCGACAACACCTACACAGGCACAGCGGGTGACGTAATCGGCGAAGCGTATGGTGAAACCCAGGGCTCTGCCCTTTACTGGAAATACACGCTAGAAATCGAAGTCGACGGTTCAATGTATGAAGTCACGCTTGATGACTGGATGTTTTTAATGGACGACAAGCGCCTATTCAACAAAACCGAAATGTCCAAGTTCGGCTTCAAGGTCGGCGAAGTCATACTGTTTATCGAAAAACGCTAGCCGTCCATAGCAACAGATTACACAAACCTCGACTCACTCTTTGAGTCGAGGCTTTCTGTTTCCATCATCTCAAATCAACCTTCACAGCGCTGATTGAACTTACCTATCACTAGATTTACCTTTCAATAGCTTTTGCCTTTCATACTTGATAGCTATCTCCTATTAGAACAATAGAAACGTCCGAATTTACCCTCTGAGCCTGTCGAGGCAATATATCTCCATCGACGCAAGGCAGCGTCAAAACAACAAATTAAAGAGAGTAAAATCATGATCAACACAGAAATCAAACCATTCAACGCAACGGCATTCAAAAACGGCGAATTCGTAGAAATCTCAGAGCAAGACGTGAAAGGTAAGTGGGCAGTATTCTTCTTCTACCCAGCAGATTTTACTTTCGTATGTCCTACTGAACTTGTAGACCTACAAGAGAAATACGCAGAGCTTCAGTCTCGTGGCGTGGAAGTTTACTCAGTATCAACTGACACACACTTCTCTCACAAAGCATGGCACGACACTTCTGACAAAATCGGTACTATCGAGTACTTCATGGTAGGTGACCAAACTGGCACTATCACAAACAACTTCAACGTAATGCGTGAAGGTCAAGGCCTTGCAGACCGCGCTACGTTCCTAATCGACCCACAAGGTGTTATCCAAGCAATGGAAATCACTGCTGAAGGCATCGGTCGTGACGCTGAAGACCTACTACGCAAAGTTAAAGCGGCTCAGTACGTAGCAAACAACCCAGGTGAAGTTTGCCCAGCTAAATGGAAAGAAGGCGAAGAGACACTAGCACCATCTCTAGACCTAGTAGGTAAGATCTAAGCATCTACTAACCCGTTCTACAGGCGTGCCTTAGCCTGCCTCCTAAAGGGCTTTGGCGCGCCGCTTTAATACTCAAAACCACATCCATGCGATGTGGTTTTTTTGTTTTTTATTCAGACAGTTAAACGGAATTTATCTGTGCGATAAGTTTTGCCTATTATTGATAGGTTTTACCTACCAAACTAATAGAAACGTCCGAATTTACCAATTGTGATAGCCAAGGCAATATAACTCCATCAGCGCAAAACAGCGCCCCCGAACAGAAAAGAAAAGTAGGCATATCATGTTAGACCAAGCAATGAAGCAGCAACTGCAAACATACTTAGAATTCCTAAAAAATGACGTTAAGCTCGTTCTTAGCCTGGATGAAAGCGAAACAGCAAGCAAACTAGAGAAGCTGGCGAACGACATCTCAGAACTCTCTGACAAAGTTGTGGTTATCCGTGACGATAGCGCAAGTGACCGCAAACCAATCATGCAAGTGTTGAACACAGAGAAAGGCACAAGCATCGGTTTCGCTGGCCTACCTATGGGGCATGAGTTCACTTCATTGGTATTGGCACTGTTACACAGTGGCGGTCACCCAATCAAGCTTGAAGACGACGTGATTGAGCAGATAAAAAACCTAGGCGAGCCACTGAATGTTGAAATCTTCATTTCGCTTTCTTGCCAAAATTGTCCTGAGGTTGTGCAAGCGTTCAACATGATGTCAGCAATCAACCCGCTAATCAAAACAACCATGATTGACGGCGCAGCCTTCCAAGACGAAGTGAAATCACGCGACATCATGGCGGTACCAAGCGTATTCATCAACGGTGAACTGTTCGGCCAAGGCCGTATGTCTCTGGCAGAGATCCTAAACAAAGTAGATTCTGGCGCAGCTGAGAAAAAAGCGGCGAGCCTAAGTAAGCAAGCACCATTTGACGTTCTTGTTGTTGGCGGTGGCCCTGCAGGTTCTTCTGCAGCAATCTACGCAGCACGTAAAGGCATTCGCACAGGTGTGGTTGCAGACCGCTTTGGTGGTCAAGTAATGGACACAATGGCGATTGAGAACTTCATCTCAGTGAAAGCGACCACAGGCCCTAAACTAGTAGCTAGCCTTGAAGAGCACGTAAAAGAGTACGGTGTTGAAGTGATGACCGAGCAACGTGCAGCTAACATCATCGACGCGGAAGACACAGAAGACGGTTACATCCATGTTGAGCTAGAGAGCGGTGCAACACTGCGAGCTCGCACGGTTATCACAAGTACAGGTGCACGCTGGCGTGAAATGAACGTACCGGGTGAGCAAGAATACCGCAACAAAGGCGTAGCGTACTGCCCACACTGTGACGGTCCACTGTTCAAAGGCAAGAAAACAGCTGTAATTGGTGGTGGTAACTCAGGTATTGAAGCAGCAATCGACCTAGCGGGAATTGTTGAGCACGTAACGGTTCTTGAATTTGCAGACACACTGCGTGCGGACCAAGTGCTTATCGACAAAGCGAACGCAACACCAAACATCGATATCATCAAGATGGCACAAACAACACAAGTGCTTGGCGATGGCAACCGAGTAACAGGTCTTGAGTACAAAGATCGCAACACTGATGAGATCAAGCGCATCGACCTAGCGGGTATCTTTGTTCAAATCGGTCTGATGCCGAACAGCGAATGGTTGAAAGGCACTAAGGTTGAACTATCACCACGCGGTGAAATCGAGATTGACGCACACGGCGCAACTTCTATGAAGGGTGTATTTGCAGCAGGTGACGTAACAACCGTACCTTACAAGCAGATCATCATCGCGATGGGTGAAGGTGCAAAAGCGAGCCTAGGTGCATTTGACCACCTAATCCGCAACCCAGCGCCAGTCGCTAAAAAAATGGCAGAAGTAGCGTAATCAAATAACGTACTTAGCCTTAAAATAGAAAGCCACCACTGAACTCAGTGGTGGCTTTTTTGTGATTAAAATAGGTTTATAAAACTTCTCTTTAATCCTGATAAGACTGAGAAGCCAAACGAATAAAGGCGTTGGTTTCACCGTATTTCTTATACTCACCCACTCGCTGCACCACTTCAAAGAACAGGCCGTTCACTTCCTTGGTGTAGAAGTGGAAAAACGCACCCGTATCATCTTCGGTGTAAAGAATGTTGTTTTGCTGTAGCTGTTCAATCGACTCATCTTCCAAATCAAACTGTGCCTGAATATCTAGGTAGTAGTTATTCGGGATCTTCAATTGGTAGATAGGCGATAGGTTTGCTGCTGCTTTGAAGATGTCTCGACACTCAATCGCAATCTGATTGATGCTCGCACCGTTAGAGTCGTTCAAGAATCGCTGAGCCGAAGTGCGCTTCGCGCTGGTGCTGTTGAGTGCGATCTTAATGTTCTCGTTCGGGCTCTTAATCGTGCGGCTAGTAATCAAGCCATTGATATCTGGAAGATCGAAGCTCTCTTCAGGAACAAAGCCAAAGATCGACTTATAGAAGAACATGTTCGACAGCAAAGTCTCTGGCGATACCACCTGACCAATGTGGTCAACGCGAATCAAGTTATCGTTCACTACCGGTTGCTGCTCTACCGGCTTAAAATCGACGTCGTAAAACTTGTCTGCTTGGTTCTCATCTAAAAGATGAATCATCAAGCTGCTAGAACTCTTCAGCGTGGGAATATCCAGCTCATTCTCTTGGCGAGCTTGGAAAATTGCTGGGCTGTTGTAGCGCTTTGCCAGTTCAACCAAACGGTCTGAATCTTTAGTCAATACGCCTAGCGCACACACAGATTCACCATGCCCTTCTAAGTAAGCCTGAGCGTTGCTGTTTTTCTCGTAGTTAAAGACGAAGTTAATATCACCCATTTGGTATAGGTCGACATTCTTACTCTTATGGCTGTGTGTTTTGCTAAAGCCCAATGATTCAATCACATCGGTAAATGGATTGTCTTCACGCTCTTTTACGGCAAATTCAATGAAGCTCAAATCAGACACGCTCGGCATCTCAAACAAGTTGTTGGTCTGATCTTCTAGCCATTTCAATGAGCGCACGCCATCCACCGCTTTTTCTCTTGGAGAAGAGGCACGGAACTCATCGTTAAACACTTCATGAGAGAGGTAATCATCGTAGCCTTTATCTTTAAGTGTTTTCACAAAGTCGATTACAGGGAAATCACCTTGACCCGGGAAGCATCGGTAGTGACGGCTGTATTGCAAAATATCCATCTGCATTTTTGGCGCATCAGCGACCTGCACCAAAGCAATCTTTTCCACTGGAATGTCTTCACGCAGCGTATCTAGCGTATTGCCACGAGCAAACATGTGGAAGGTGTCCAGTACCACACCAAGATTCGGGTGGTCGACCATCTTCACCAAGTTCCAAGCATCATCATAATCGGCAATATGACGACCCCATGCCAGCGCTTCATAACCCAGATCCATATCTTCACGCTTGGCCAGTTCTGCCAGGGCATGTAGATCTTCAGCGCAGCGGTCGAGGTTATTAGTCGAAAGTGGATTCACGTTACTGCACATCATTAGGCGTTTTGTACCCAATTGGTGTGCCAGATCCATCTTGCGCTCCATCATCTTGTATTTCTTTTCGCGCAAGCCATTTGGCATCCCTTCCATGTCTCGGAAAGGTTGTAGAACCAAGATCTCAAGCCCCATGCTGTCAGCGATGCGTTTAACATCGGCTGCAGAACCACGGTACTGAGTTAAGTCATTTTCAAAAATTTCGATGGCATGAAAACCAGCTTTGGCCGCTGCATGCATCTTCTGTTCAAGAGTGCCAGATAGACAAACGGTCGCGATTGAATACTTCATCCTAAACTCCCTTAATTAACCAGTGCAGTAACATCTTGAACCGGAACGTACTGCTCCGTTTCTGTCGCTTTGATGATGGCGTCGATCACCAGCAGATTTTGCAAGCCATCGTAAATGCTGACTTTTGGTGTCTGTTCTTCGCCACGAATTAGGGCGCAAAAATGCTCAAGTTGACGCTTAAGTGGATCTTCACGCGTTACTGGCTCTTGGCGCTCTTCCATCGCATTCCACCAAGAAGGCGTCACACCCTCTTTAAAAGACTTGATTTGCATTGTCGGGATCGATAGCGAGCCGTTAGTGCCAGCCACGTGGTAGCAATCTTCAGTTTCGTAAGTCGCGTATGTTTTGTTTTCTTGCGAGGTTTGCTCCCAGCTGCGCGGGCTTGCTGAGGCATCTGACAACATGAATGAACCCAGTGTGCCATTGGCAAATCGCAGCGAGATTGCGGTTGTGTCTTCCACTTCAAACTCGCGAGTCGCGCTTGAATTCAGAGCTTGTACACCGACAATGTCGCCAACCAAATGACGCAGATTGCCAATCTCATGAATCATGTTAATTAAGATCGGGCCACCGCCTTTAACTTTGCGCCACTCGCCTTCGTTGTAGTAGTAATCAGGTTTGTAGAACATCGCGCTGCCCATGATAGATACCGTCTTACCCAGTTCGCCGCTGTCGATGATCGACTTAGCCGTCTCAAGCAATGGGCTGTAAGCACGGTGGTGGCCAACCAGCATTTTCGCTTCTTCACGATTTGCGTGTTTAAGAAGCTCAATGGCATCTTCGATCGAATCGGTAACAGGCTTCTCGACAATGGCAGGCACGCCAGCGTTGATACACTCGTGCGCTTGAATAGCATGCAGACGATTTGGTGTCGCCAAGATCACACCGTCCGGCTTATCTTGTGCAAACAGCTCTTCTAGGCTGGCGTAGACCTTAACGCCATACTCTTCCGCAACCTCTTTAGCACCCGGAGAAGGATCAACAATCGACGCCAACTGACATTGCGCGTTTTCAGAAACCAGTTTGATGTGTGTTTTCCCGATCAGACCTGCCCCAGCGACAGCAATTTTAACTTGTTCCATGTTATGACCTTATTTTTCATTCACGCTCTACAGGCGTCTATTTTTATGATGATGTTGTGATAGCAATTACGACGGACAGCGAGAGTCCGGAGGCCACCGTCGTTATAATTAGAGTGTTTAAACAGAAGCGTTGTTGTTGATAGAGCCCACCTAAAATCGGGTAGATAGACAACATAGGAGACGCAGCAAAGATCAGTAAGACATACTTGAGGTCACCTTCAACGGGTAGCGTCATCAGCAGTGCCACGACGATCAATGGAAAGAAAACTAGCTTCATCGACGTCACAAAAGCGATTCGTCTGAACTGCTCAAATTTCAGTGATTGACCGAGCGCTCCCCCAATCGCAAATAGGGCGAGAGCAACCGATGTTTTCGCAAAAATGGATACCCCATCAGCCACAAATTCTGGCAAGCGAATCCCCGTAATATTCACGATCAAGGCAAAGCTGATCGCTAAGATAATTGGGTTGCGACTGATACGACCCGCGACGATCTTTAGTTGCTCACTGATGCTTGACGAACGACCTTGGGCAAACTCCAGTGAAATCAAGCTCAGTGGAATAAACACTAGGTTCTCAATCAGTACACACATTAAAAATGCTTCAATGAACTGACCGTCGTACAGCGATAGAACCACTGGAAAGCCAACGAACGCGCTGTTTGGCATGCCGCTGCCCAAACCATTGATGAAGCTTTCCGTCCATGTGGACTTAAGTAAGCCCTTGCTCACCAATATCGCCACGGTCATCGCACTCAAGCCTGCAATGGCGTACACCAACATGAAGTTGACGTGGATGACTTGCCCTAACTCAATACTACTCAAGCTGCTGATGATCACTGCTGGCAGCGATACATACAGCACGAACTTGCTCACCTCAGCGACGAATTGTTGGCTAAAAAAGCCTTTTTTGGTCGAGAGGAACCCTACTGCCACGATAAAAATCAGTGGCAGCAACACTTCAAATACAAACATTGTTTTTCTCTAGTAGCCGAATAACTTCGGTAGAAAGAGCACGCTTTGTGGTACGAAAGTAATGAAGAACAGCACCACGACTTCCAGTAGGAATAGAGGAATAACTTGCTTAGATATCGCAGCAATCCCGACCTTGGAAATGGTATTGGAGACAAACAGACAGATACCCATTGGTGGTGTAATCAAACCAATCATTAAGTTGAAGATAACCACAATGCCAAAGTGAACAGGGTCGATACCAAAGCTCATCGCAATCGGATGGAAGATTGGAATCAAAATCAGCATGGCTGCAATGCCTTCAAGGAACAGGCCGACTGCCAGTAGGATTAAGTTCACCATGATTAGGAACATAATCGGGTCTGAGATAGTGCTAAGCACCTGTTGACTGATGTATTGAGGTACACGCGAGAATGTCAGCAGCCAGTTTGCTACAGAGACAACAGCAATCAGAATCAATACGATAGAAGAGTCTCGCATTGAACGCATAAACACTTCAGGTAAGTCACTGACTTTGATTGATTTGTACATGAACATGCCTACCGACAGCGCATAGAATGCAGCAAAAGCAGCCGCTTCCGTAGGCGTCACGATACCCATTAGAATTGAGCCCAGGATAAAGATTGGCATCGTTAACGGTACAAAGGCTTTAACCAAAGCTTTGCGACGGCTGGTGCGCACACCGGTATTCACAATCTTATGCTTAGTCGCATAGAAGAAAACAAACACTGATAGGGCAATTGCTGACAAGACACCCGGAACAATACCCGCTAAGAACAGAGCAGGAACCGAGACACCACTAGCGATAAGCGCGTAGATGATCACCGGAATGCTCGGTGGAATCATAGGACCAATCACCGAAGAGGCTGCGGTCAGTGCCGATGAAAACTCTTTGCTGTAGCCCTCTTTTTCCATCTGAGGGATAAACACTCGGCCCAGTGCAGAAGTATCTGCTACCGCTGAACCTGAGATCCCGGCAAACATCACCGAAGACCAGATGTTTACTTGTGCTAAGCCACCACGGAAGTGTCCAACCAAGGCGTTAGCAAAATCGATAATACGATTCGTAATACCACTCTTGTTCATCAGCTCACCAGCCAGAACAAACAGTGGAACAGCCAGAATAGAGTATGAGTCTAATCCGCTAAAAATTCGTTGTGCAACAAGGCTGATTGAGATTGGAGTGCTCGTTACGTAGAACGACATAGCCAAAATAATGGCAAACACTAGCGGAACACCAAATACGAGCATACCGCCCATTAAAGCTATTGATGGCATAGTAGATCCTTATACATCGCCTTGAGTGAGAGAAGAGACTGGCGCATTGGCGCGTCGAGATACCGTGACGTGTTGTGCGAGACGTAATAGAGCGGCTACAAACAGGCAGATACCACCAACAACTAACGCAGACTGGAAGTAAGCCATATTCAAACCAATACCTGGTGATTCGATACCACCGCGTTTCATGACGAATAAGTAACCTGAGTAAGTCATGATGCCCGCCGATACTAGCACTGCGATATCAACCACAATCGCCAATACCTTTTGGAAAATGGCCGACTTGACTGAATCTAGAACCGCAAATTTAATGTGCAGCCCTTCTAGGTAACAGAGAGAGGTACCAAACATCACACCGTAGATCATTGAGTACTTACACAGCTCTTCACCCCATAGAATTGAGGTATTGAAAAAATAGCGCGAGATGGTCGTGACCAGCATAACTGCAAACAGTACAAACAGAGACGAACCTGCGCAGAATGCCAATAGTTTTTTATATTGTTCCATCATAGTTCCCTATCTCCTTGGGAAAGCGCAGCATTGAGACCATCAATGCTGCGAACATCAGAGTTACTTCGTTGCAGTCTCAACCGCTTGAAGTGCGCCATCGATCCATTTCGAATCTACGGTACCTTCAAGCCATTTGATTACCGCAGGCTGAGTTTTGTCGCGGAATTGCTTCTGCTGCTCTGCTGTCAATGACGTGATCTTCATGCCTTTCTTACCTAGAGTTTCTAGACCTTCTGCAGAGTTAACCTGCTGAACAGCTCGGCCAACTGTACCTGCAACTTGCGCTGCACGGTCGATGATCGCGCGGTCTGCATCAGATAAACCTTGGTAAAAGTCATCATTCATTAATAAGAAATCGGTGCCATAAACGTGGCCATCCAGTGTGATGTACTCTTGCAGCTCGTAGAACTTATTCGCGCTAATAACGCTCACTGGGTTTTCTTGACCATCAATAACACCGGTTGTTAAAGCAGCTGGTACTTCCGGGAATGCAATAGGCGTTGGCTCAGCGCCTAAAGATTTCAGCAACTCAACATAAAGCGGGGTTGTCATTACACGAATTTTCAGACCTTTCAGGTCATCAGGAGATTTGATTTCACGTTTCGAGTTAGTGAAGTGGCGGAAGCCTGTCTCACCGTAAGCCAGGTTACGCAGACCTGTCTGTTTTAAACATTGCTCATTAAGTTGTTGGCCAAACTCGCCATCCAACACTTCCCAAGCAACAGGTGCTGAAGGGAAAAGGTAAGGAATTTCAAGAACATTGGCTTCTTTACACAATTTAGAGTAAGCGCCAGACACCATCGTCATGGTCAGCATTCCCTCTTGCGTTGACTGAAGCAGTTCTGTTTCACCACCAAGTTGACCTGATGGGTAGATGTTAACCGCGATACGACCACCAGATTCCGCTTCTACGATATTTTTGAATACCTGTGTCGCGGCCCCTTTCTTAGAGATCGTCCAATCCTGAGAGTCGACATGACCTATTGTGATATCGATATCCGCAGCTGATGTGTTTGCAGCAAACGCCAGTGATACAGCCAGTGATAGTGTCTTTATAGTTTTCATTCTATGGAACCTCCTGTTTCATTGCCGATAAAACTAACACTAGGAATTAACAAAACAAAATTCACTTACTGAAAGCATTATTCAAAAATTAGATAACCCTCGTTATCAAAAGGTCGAAAGCAACAAGAAATAAACGCATAAAATCAGAAACTTAAAACCAAAATATAAACATAATCACCATCAATAAATGGTTAAATATGATATTTTACAAATTGGTTAATTTTGGAGAATTAAGTCACACTTTGGAAACAATATATCGTTCGCTACTTCATAGAGCGTTTGAATTCCGTTACTAATATGTCCATTGATAAGGGCGTCAGCTATTTCGAGCCAGATCATAAATAGAGTTATAGCTCTAAAACATCAAACTGTGATTTATTTCATATTTCGTACTGTAACTGGTAGTCAGTGGTAAGGAAACCGTATGTTTAATATCCCCAATTTGCGCCACCTTAGGGCGATCTCAGAAGTCGTTCACACCGGAAGTATCAGCAAAGCATCTGACACGGTTTTCCTCTCTCAACCCGCAATTACACAAGCCATCTCTAAACTTGAAAAGAGTATGAATAGTGAGCTGTTTGAACGTACCAGTGATGGTATGACGCCAACAAAACAGGGCGAAGCTTTCGCTTTTCGAATTGACCGTGCGCTGGAAAACATCAGTCAAGGCATCTCAAATGCGCTCAAGATTGCCACAAAGCAACGTAAAAATAGTGTGCAGCGTTATCTGTTTAATATCACCACCACTCAACTAAAAGCACTCGTTGCTGTCGCTAACGGACAAAGCTTTACCGAGGCGAGCCGATTACTTGAAGTGTCTCAATCATCAGTCTATCGAGCATCAAAAGATCTTGAAGAAATACTCGGGTTTACTCTGTTTGAAAAGACCAGTACTGGCATTGCCCTCTCGAAGGCAGGAGCGGCGTTAGACAAGGCAAGTAAGCTTGCTTTTGTTGAAATAAAACAAGGACTTGATGAAGTTAACCTACTAAGTAACCGACACGGTTCAGTGATCACAGTAGGCTGTTTACCTCTCGCGAGAACCTGCTTGCTTCCAAGTACCATTAATGAATTTTCCAAGGCTTATCCTGACTGCCAAATACACGTGATTGATGGCCCATATAAAGACCTGCTCAACCATCTAAAATATGGTGAGATCGATATTCTAATTGGCGCTCTGCGCTTTCCCGTTCCTAGTACCGATATTCGCCAAGAAACGCTATTTGAATCGAAGAACACCATTTTATCGCGAGCTGATCATCCTTTAGCGACTAAAGAGAAAGTCAGTATCAAAGAACTTCAAGAATCGAGCTGGGTTGTCTCCTCCAGTGCAACACCCGCCCGCAAGATGTTCGAAGATATGTTTATCAAGGCCTCACTTGAAGTACCGAGTCGTTTGATTGAGGCAAGCTCTCAGATGCTAGTCAAAGAGCTATTACTGGGCAGTGATCGATTAACCCTTCTTTCTCAACATCAAATCAGACGCGATCTCGATGAGGGGCATTTAGTTGCTCTTCCCTATGAAGGCGAAGAACAATCCAGACCCATTGGTTTAACGGTACGTAAAAACTGGTTTGCCACTTCTGTACAAACTCACTTTTTAAAATTATTGCGAACAAACGGGGTAAAGATGTCTCTTTAATAACCCTATTTTTTTCAAAATTGAATACCCTTTGAATTAATTTGATTATCCGCACCCAATACCAAATGATAGTGTTTGACCATAGCCAAAGATAATTAACGAACAAAAAGGTGGTTATGGTGAAAGTCAGTAGGGTTGCGTTTATTGGTTTTGGGGAAGCAGCCAAAACCTTTATTTCAAGCTGGAACAATAAAGCACCAGAAATAATTAACGCCTTTGATATAAAGACAAACAATGTATTCACCCGAGAAAATAAACTCCTCGAATATATTGACCAAGGTGTACAAGGTACATTTCGCCCTGAAGAAGCCATTCACGGTGCGCAACTTATTTTTTCCTTAGTCACCGCTGACCAAGCTGAACAAGCACTGCAACAGATCGTGGGCTCTCTGACTGAAAAGCAGATTGTGCTCGACTGCAACTCTTGTTCACCACAAGCCAAACAAAGACTGGCAAAACTGGTTAAAGCGCAAGGCGCTGAGTACATCGACATTGCCATCATGGCACCAGTATTGACATCACAGCCAAATATTCCGCTCTACCTATCCGGACAAAAAGCCGACAAGGTCGCGGAATACCTAACTCTACTGGGTTTCGACGTTGAGGTTATCTCAGAAAACGTAGGCGATGCATCAAGCATAAAAATGATGCGCTCAGTAATGGTAAAAGGCTTAGAGGCACTAACCACAGAGTGCGTTCTAGCAGCTCGTAAATCAGGTGTTGAACATCACGTACTCAAGTCGTTAAGTCACACCTACCCAGAGTTAGAGCTGAGTCACCTAAGTCGTTACCACATGGAACGCATGCTCAACCACGGTCAAAGACGCCATGCAGAATTAAAAGAGGTCGCTACGACATTAAACGAGTTAGGCATGAGTCACTCGATGGTTGAAGGCGCAATGAACTGGCATCAGTCGCTCGGCGAACTCAACATCGAAGCGTCAGGGCAGCCTCTCGCTCAACTGTCAGACCAGATCATAGAACAACTGCAGGTCGCGGATACTGAATCGACCGCAACGAAATTACAAAATATCCAATAGTTAAATCGCTTGAATACAAAAGGAATGATTATGAAAGTGTGTGTAGTAGGCGCTACGGGTGCATTCGGCCAAAAACATTTAGAAGCACTGCGTAATATCGACGATGTTACTGTTACAGCAATGGTTGCCCCTGAAGCAGACAAGCTTGATCAACTCATCACAGATTACAATCAAACAGCTCAAGGCTTCTCTTCACTGGAAGAAGCACTGAAATCTGACAACGTCGATGCTGTGATCCTAGCAACACCAACTCAAATGCATGCGGAGCAAGCTATCGCATGTATGGAAGCTGGCAAGCATGTTCTGGTTGAAATCCCAATGGCAGACAACATTGAAGACAGCTACAAAGTGGTTGAGACTCAGAAGAAAACTGGTGTTGTCGCTATGGCTGGTCACACTCGCCGATTTAATCCAAGCCACCAGTGGATCCACAATAAGATTGCAGCTGGCGAGCTAAACATTCAACAAATGGATGTTCAAACCTACTTCTTCCGTCGCACCAACACCAATGCGAAAGGTGAACCGCGCACTTGGACTGATCACCTACTATGGCATCACGCTTGTCACACTGTTGACCTTTTCCAATATCAAACCGGTGAGAAGGCATCAAAGATTCAAGCACTACAAGGCCCTATCCACCCAGAGCTCAACATCGCAATGGACATGAGCATTGGTATGAAAACGCCATCGGGTGCGCTATGTACGCTATCACTCTCATTCAATAACGACGGTCCATTTGGCACCTTCTTCCGCTACATCTGTGACGAAGGCACCTACATCGCTCGCTACGACGACCTATTCGATGGCAAAGAGAACCCGATTTCACTGGAAGGTGTCGCGGTTTCAAACAACGGCATCGAGCTGATCGACCGTGAGTTCTTCGATGCGATTCGTACAGGCCGTGAGCCAAACTCAAGCGTCGCAAGCTGCCTACCAGCAATGGAGACACTGCACGCATTAGAACAACTGCTAGAGCAAGAGTAAGGAGCCCGGCGATGATTACTATAGGTGAGCACTCACTCGCGCCAGTCGCCCTTGGGTGTATGAACGTTTCTCACGCATACGGAACACCTCCAAGTGAGGAGCACAGCATCAAGCTACTTAATAAGGCACTTGATCTCGGCTACAACATGCTGGATACCGCAGCTCTTTATGGGTTTGGTAACAACGAGAAACTACTCGCTAAAGCAGTAGGTCATCGCCGTAATGAATTCTTCCTCGCCAGCAAGTGCGGCATGTTTAAAGGCCCGAATGGTAAACGCGCAATTGATGGTCGCCCACAAACCATTCGTCAAACCTGCGAAGAGGCGCTGCAACGTCTCAATACCGATGTGATTGACCTCTACTATCTGCACCGCTGGGATAAATCAGTACCAATTGAAGAGAGTATTGGTGAACTTTCGAGACTGGTTGACGAAGGAAAAATCAAACACCTTGGCCTATCTGAAGTATCGGCAACCACGTTGGAAAGGGCGCACCAAATCCACCCAATAGCAGCGGTTCAGTCGGAGTATTCATTGTGGTCACGCAATGCAGAGATCGCAGTGATTGATAAATGCCAAGAGCTAGGAAGTACCTTTGTGTCTTTCAGCCCTGTAGGGCGTGGCATCCTGAGTGGCGAACTGCAAAGCAACCAATTTGTCGATGGTGATATTCGCAATGCGATGCCGAGATTTAATGCAGAAAACTTTGAAGCTAACTTGTCGGCTGTAAATAAGTTCGCTTCTCTGCTGCCAATTTTTGCTGAAGAGAATGTATCACTACCTGCACCAACTCTGGCTCAATTTGCCTTGGCATGGACACTGGCTAAAGCGCCTCACTCGATTGCACTACCAGGCACCACTAACTTTAAGCATCTAGAAGATAACTTAAACGCGCAGCACTACACGGTTTCGAACGCCCTTCTAGAGCTAATTGAGCGCACGGTTCCGCAAAAGGCATTTGTTGGCGGTCGCTACAACGCGCCCACACAAGCCGAAATCGATACCGAACAATTTTAACCGAATAAAGAACATAGAAGACACGCTCATCAAGAAGAGCTCAAGAGTAAATAAAGGATTAATAACATGACAACAAAGAAAACAGCTTTAGTAATCAGTGCCCATTCAGCAGACTTTGTATGGCGTTGTGGCGGTGCCATCGCCCTTCACCAAAAACTGGGCTACGAAGTGACCATTGCATGTCTTTCATACGGTGAGCGTGGCGAGTCTGCAAAGCTATGGAAGCAAGAGGGCATGACACTTGAAGACGTTAAGCGTATTCGTCATGAAGAAGCGACAGCAGCAGCGGCAGCGCTTGGCGTAAGTGACATTCGTTTCTTTGACTTCGGTGATTATCCACTGGAAATCGACAAAGAAGGTAAGTACCAAATCGTCGACCTGATCCGTGAGATTCAACCAGAGTTCATCATGACGCACTCTAAATGGGACCCGTACAATACAGACCACATGTACGCAACTGAGATCACTCTACAGTGCCGCATGATCGCACAAGCTTGGGGTCATAACCCAGGTGAGAAAGTACTAGGCGCTCCTCAGGTTTATCTATTCGAACCACACCAAAGTGAGCAGATGGAATGGAAACCAAACACCTTCCTAGACATCTCTGAAGTGTGGGAAAGCAAGAAAGCAGCTATTGAGTGCATGCAAGGTCAAGAACACCTGTGGACCTTCTACGAAAACCTAGCAGAAAACCGTGGCAACCACTTTAGACGTAACTCAGGCGGCCAAGCGGGCGGCAGAAGCTGTCAACACGCTGAAGGCTTCCAAGCTATCTTCCCACAGTGTGTTGATTCGCTGTAAAGCCTTTAAATAATTATCTCGACCGGTAAACGAGGCAAAGCCCCGCAACGCTGCGGGGCTTTTTATTATCTACTCTTCGCTGAGCACAGCAAGCACCTAACCTAAGCTGTTATCGTTCTGAAATAATCCGTAGGCGTTAGGCCAAACTTGTCCTTAAAACGCTGGCTAAATCGCCCCTCAGATTGATAGCCACACGCCAAGGCCAACTGAGCAACATTGCTGTAGCCACTCTGTATCAAATACAAGGCATGAGCCAAGCGAACTTCGGTAAGCACCTCACGAAATTGAGTGCCTTCTCGTTTTAATTTACGAATCATGGTCGCACGACTCATGGCAAATTGTTGCGCGACTTCGTCCAGAGCATGCTTATCACTGGGTGAGCGAGCTAAGTAGCGACTCAATTGCTGACGAAAGCTTGTATTTATACTTGGAAAAAGTTGATGTAGAACGCCTTTTTCAGCCAACTGCTGATACAAACCAAGTGCCCAAAAACGCTGAGTCTCATGACTTATCGTTTGGGATTGAAACGAAAATAGCGCATTAAGCGTACTTTGTAGTGCTGCATCAGAATGGAAAAAAGGCGCCATCTCTTCGCACGCTCTGTTGTGGCTCAGCTCTAGCATTTCCTTGGTTGGAGAGCATTGAAACGTAAATACCCGAGACAGAAATCGCCCCTTCTGCGGTAGGTTCTCAAAACTCAACGAGGCAGACGCTTCACAGAGCAGCAGCTCAGTATTCGAGAGATCTTGAACAGAGTCTTTCCAAAAAAGTCGCTTACTCCCAGCCATGATTTGAATAATACTTGGAGAGTGGACTCGCACATTTCTGAGTTTCTGAAGTTGTTCGGCTCGAAACAGAGTCACTTGATACTGAGCGCTCATTACGCCTCCTAATTGGTCGACTAACGTGTGTAAGTTGCCGTTAGTGTGGCCTTGTCGATAGCAATGCTGTTAAGTGTAAAGCCTACCACGGCCGGCGGCGTATTCTCATCGAGGCCTAAGGTCGCCTTTGGCAGTGCCCAAACCGTAAACTGATAGCGGTGCATACCGTGACCTTTTGGAGGACAAGCACCGCCAAAACCTGTACTTCCGTAATCGATACGAGCCTCTTTCCCACCAAGCTTGCCGATATCAACGCCTTGTTCTAACTCCGTTGTTTTGCT
>NZ_JCBDGU010000031.1:0-95060 GCF_059834255.1 Vibrio sp. R11-SG3-ISO9 | reverse complement strand
CGCCTTTCCCTCACGGTACTGGTTCACTATCGGTCAGTCAGTAGTATTTAGCCTTGGAGGATGGTCCCCCCATATTCAGACAGGATATCACGTGTCCCGCCCTACTCGATTTCACTGATTATGATGTGTCGGTTACGGGGCTATCACCCTTTATTGCGGCACTTTCCAGAGCCTTCACCTGCATCATTAAAAGCTTAAGGGCTAATCCAATTTCGCTCGCCGCTACTTTCGGAATCTCGGTTGATTTCTCTTCCTCGGGGTACTTAGATGTTTCAGTTCCCCCGGTTTGCCTCTTGCTGCTATGTATTCACAACAAGATACTTACTTATGTAAGTGGGTTTCCCCATTCGGAAATCCCAGACTCAAAAGGTTTTTACTACCTAATCTGGGCTTATCGCAAGTTAATACGTCCTTCATCGCCTCTGACTGCCAAGGCATCCACCGTGTACGCTTAGTCACTTAACCATACAACCCGAAGAGGTCTTTGATGTTGATGGTAAATCAACCAAGGTTTTTGGTTGTAATAAGAAGGGTTAATTCTTATTACGTGTTTGCCGGACTCAATGGTGATTCAAATTAAATTTGAATCGAATACAAGACACTTGAATGTGTTTGTGTTGTGTTTATACCGTTCTTATTAACTAAGAAGGGATAAACATTGAGAACTTTTAATTTGATTTAAATAACTGTGTTATTTAAATCAGTCAGCTTTCCAAATTGTTAAAGAGCAGATTTCGTTATACTGAAACCATGTTTAAAAGCACTATCGCTAATGCGCTTAAAGATGGTGGGCGATACCGGGCTCGAACCAGTGACCCCCTGCTTGTAAGGCAGGTGCTCTCCCAACTGAGCTAATCGCCCACGATAGTTCTGAAATCGATATTGACCGCTATCTGCTGGGAGAAAGATAGTGGTGGGTCGTGCAGGATTCGAACCTGCGACCAATTGATTAAAAGTCAACTGCTCTACCAACTGAGCTAACGACCCAATGGTATCCCGTAGGGGAGTCGAACCCCTGTTACCGCCGTGAAAGGGCGGTGTCCTAGGCCTCTAGACGAACGGGACACTGCATGAAGATATTGGGATATCTTCGTCTCTTTTACTTTCTAAACCGTATCAATCTGTGTGGACACTTATCGTGAATATCTTCGTATAAGGAGGTGATCCAGCCCCAGGTTCCCCTAGGGCTACCTTGTTACGACTTCACCCCAGTCATGAACCACAAAGTGGTGAGCGTCCTCCCGAAGGTTAAACTACCCACTTCTTTTGCAGCCCACTCCCATGGTGTGACGGGCGGTGTGTACAAGGCCCGGGAACGTATTCACCGTAGCATTCTGATCTACGATTACTAGCGATTCCGACTTCATGGAGTCGAGTTGCAGACTCCAATCCGGACTACGACGCACTTTTTGGGATTCGCTCACTCTCGCGAGTTGGCTGCCCTCTGTATGCGCCATTGTAGCACGTGTGTAGCCCTACTCGTAAGGGCCATGATGACTTGACGTCGTCCCCACCTTCCTCCGGTTTATCACCGGCAGTCTCCCTGGAGTTCCCGACATTACTCGCTGGCAAACAAGGATAAGGGTTGCGCTCGTTGCGGGACTTAACCCAACATTTCACAACACGAGCTGACGACAGCCATGCAGCACCTGTCTCAGAGTTCCCGAAGGCACCAATCCATCTCTGGAAAGTTCTCTGGATGTCAAGAGTAGGTAAGGTTCTTCGCGTTGCATCGAATTAAACCACATGCTCCACCGCTTGTGCGGGCCCCCGTCAATTCATTTGAGTTTTAATCTTGCGACCGTACTCCCCAGGCGGTCTACTTAACGCGTTAGCTCCGAAAGCCACGGCTCAAGGCCACAACCTCCAAGTAGACATCGTTTACGGCGTGGACTACCAGGGTATCTAATCCTGTTTGCTCCCCACGCTTTCGCATCTGAGTGTCAGTATCTGTCCAGGGGGCCGCCTTCGCCACTGGTATTCCTTCAGATCTCTACGCATTTCACCGCTACACCTGAAATTCTACCCCCCTCTACAGTACTCTAGTTTGCCAGTTTCAAATGCAGTTCCGAGGTTGAGCCCTGGGCTTTCACATCTGACTTAACAAACCACCTGCATGCGCTTTACGCCCAGTAATTCCGATTAACGCTCGCACCCTCCGTATTACCGCGGCTGCTGGCACGGAGTTAGCCGGTGCTTCTTCTGCAGCTAACGTCAAGAGATGCCGCTATTAACGACACCCCCTTCCTCACTGCTGAAAGTACTTTACAACCCGAAGGCCTTCTTCATACACGCGGCATGGCTGCATCAGGCTTGCGCCCATTGTGCAATATTCCCCACTGCTGCCTCCCGTAGGAGTCTGGACCGTGTCTCAGTTCCAGTGTGGCTGATCATCCTCTCAGACCAGCTAGGGATCGTCGCCTTGGTGAGCCATTACCTCACCAACTAGCTAATCCCACCTAGGCATATCTTGACGCGAGAGGCCCGAAGGTCCCCCTCTTTGGCCCGTAGGCATCATGCGGTATTAGCCATCGTTTCCAATGGTTATCCCCCACATCAAGGCAATTTCCTAGGCATTACTCACCCGTCCGCCGCTCGACGCCGTTATCGTTCCCCGAAGGTTCAGATAACTCGTTTCCGCTCGACTTGCATGTGTTAGGCCTGCCGCCAGCGTTCAATCTGAGCCATGATCAAACTCTTCAATTTAAGATTTTGTCGACTCAATGAATACTGATTACATTACATAGTAATGTTGAATTGACTGTGCCGAATCTTACGATTCGAATTGGTCACTCAGTTCATTGAAATCAAGTTGAAACCGAAGTTTCTTTTTTGATATTCATCAACGAGTGCCCACACAGATTGATAGGTTTAAATTGTTAAAGAGCTTTTCCTTTTTGAGCTTCGCTCAAATCGGACGGCCATTTTAGCGATTTAAGTTTTAGTGTCAACCACTTTTTTCAAAACTTTTTTCAAGCGCTTAGCTTGGCTAATTTGGCTTGCTGATTCGTTTTGGTTTCTTACGAAGCCATCCCGTGTCAGCGAGGTGGCATTATAGAGATTGCGATCACATTGGCAAGCCCTTTTTTGCGTTTTTTTTAGTTTTTTGATTGTTCGGATAAAAAACACCCAAAAACGGCCATTTATCCTAGTCAGAGACCCAATAATGCTCTTAAGCTAGCTATATAAAGGAGGATTTATGAGTTCTATACGCAGTTATAAAGGTATCGCACCGAAAATAGGCCAAGATGTCTATATAGATGAAACCGCAGTATTAGTTGGTGATATCAAGATTGGTGACGACTCTAGTGTTTGGCCTTTGGTTGCAGCAAGAGGCGATGTTAATCATATCCATATTGGTCAACGTACAAATATCCAAGATGGTTCAGTTCTTCATGTCACTCATAAAAACAAGGAGAATCCTGACGGCTACCCTTTGATTATCGGTAATGATGTCACGATTGGCCATAAGGTGATGTTGCATGGTTGCACCATTCAAGATCGGGTATTGGTAGGAATGGGAGCGATCATTCTAGACAATGTTGTCGTAGAGCAAGAAGTAATGATTGGTGCAGGCAGTTTAGTTCCGCCAAACAAAGTTTTGGAGAGCGGTTATTTATATGTGGGAAGCCCAGTAAAAAAAGCACGTCCTTTAACAGATAAAGAACGTGCTTTTCTCCAGAAGTCTGCCGACAACTATGTTCAGAACAAAAATGACTATCTAGATTCAGTTCGCCCTGTTTAAGACGCTTGAATCTCGATTTGACCAGAGGAGTTAAACTCCTCTTCTTCTATTAACTCTTCTGCTAGTTCTTCTAAGTCAAAACGCAACTCACTGAACACCTCAATGGCTTGCTCATTTGTTACTTTACGTCCTGCCAATTTTCCTAGCTCTTCTAGGGTAATAGTACACTCAATAAGTGCGCCACTTTGTTGAGCAGGGAAAACGACGCATTGATTCTCCGCATCCCAGGTTTGGATATCAGGAAACAAAATTGACTGATTCATTATTAAGCCTCTAGGTTCTTTCTTAATTCTCTGAGGATTTGCTTTGTACCCGGTCTTAGACCGCGCCACAACATAAAGCTTTCAGCCGCCTGACCCACTAGCATGCCTAGGCCATCGTAAGCGGCATGGACACCATTATCCAATGCCCAGCGATTAAAGACCGTGTGTCCCGAACCATAGACCATGTCATAAACGGTACTTGTTGGTGTGAATATCTCGGCGGACACTTGTGGAAGCTCACCACTCAACCCTGAAGAAGTGGAGTTAATGATCACATCAAAGCCTTCATGCACCTCATCAAGTCCAATGCCTGAGACATTACCAAAGGAAGTAAACATTTCTGCGAGTAGTTGTGCTTTGGAAGCAGTACGGTTGGCAATCACTAATTGGCGAGGACTGTGGTCAAGCAATGGCTTAATCACTCCTCTTGCTGCGCCGCCAGCTCCAAGCAGTAGGATACGAGCGTCTTTTAATACCACTTGGTGTTGCAATAAATCTTGGACTAGCCCTTCACCGTCGGTGTTGTCACCAATGATCTCGCCATCATCAAGCTTTTTAAGCGTATTCACAGCGCCAGCTAGTTGAGCTCGCTCAGTTAGACGATCCGCAAATTGGTATGCGTCTTCTTTAAACGGTGCTGTGACGTTACAGCCTTTACCACCATTGCCAAAGAAATCTTTCGCCGCATTGAGAAAATCACCGGGCTCAGGCTGTTGAGATGTATAGGTAAGTTGCTGGTTCGTTTGGCGAGCAAATAGCGTATGAATAAA
The DNA here is from genome assembly GCF_059834255.1 of Vibrio sp. R11-SG3-ISO9. Taxonomy (NCBI): domain Bacteria; kingdom Pseudomonadati; phylum Pseudomonadota; class Gammaproteobacteria; order Vibrionales; family Vibrionaceae; genus Vibrio; species Vibrio sp. R11-SG3-ISO9. The sequence goes on along the minus strand of NZ_JCBDGU010000031.1, from coordinate 90,282 downwards.
TGGTGATTTACTTTGACTAATTGGGTTTCCAAAAACGGCATAGCGATCTATGTACTGTGTCATATCCTTACCTAACAGAGCTTATGAAAAAGGGTCATCGAATGATGACCCTATCACTATACCTATAAGGAAGGAAGTCTTACCAAACTCTAGGTTTTAAATAGTCTGTGTACAGTAGCGCCTCTGGTGAACCCTCTTGAGGTTCGTATCGATACTCCCATCGTGCCAATGGTGGCATCGACATCAGAATCGACTCGGTACGCCCACCACTTTGTAGACCAAATAGGGTGCCACGGTCATAAACTAGATTAAATTCAACATAGCGGCCACGACGATAGAGTTGGAAATCGCGTTCACGTTCGCCGTAAGGCGTCTCTTTTCTTCGTTCAACAATTGGCAGATAAGCTTGGGTATAACCCTCGCCAACCGCTTGCATGTAAGCAAAGCTCTTCTCAAAGCCCCACTCATTCAAATCATCAAAGAACAAGCCGCCTACACCACGCGTCTCATCACGATGAGGCAAATAGAAATACTTATCACACCACTCTTTATGCTGCTGATACACGTCATCGCCAAATGGCGCACATAGATCTTTCGCTGTTTGGTGCCAAGATTGGCAATCTTCAGCAAATGGGTAGAACGGGGTCAGGTCGAAGCCACCGCCAAACCACCAGATAGGCGCTTCACCCTCTTTTTCTGCAATGAAAAATCGTACATTGGCATGAGAGGTTGGGATATATGGGTTCTTAGGATGGATCACCAACGAAACACCCATTGCCTCAAATTTTCGGCCAGCAAGCTCTGGTCGATGTGCGGTCGCTGATGCTGGCATCTCTTTACCCGCGACGTGAGAGAAGTTCACCCCCCCCTGCTCAAATACAGCACCATTAGTCATAACGCGCGTACGACCACCACCGCCAAGACGCTCACCAGGTTCACGTTGCCATGCGTCTTCTTCAAACGCCGCAACACCATCGGCTTGTTCTAGTTGTTGGCAAATCGAATCTTGTAAGTTGAGCAAGAACTGCTTTACCGCATCTTTATCAATTGCTGACATGTTTCTTCCTTTATGCAGGGTTTAGCCCTGTCTTAATATTTGAGAAGTCTTTGCATCACGGATTTCACTCGGCTTATCACGGCCTCCCGTTTCACCCTCAAGAATGGCCACCAGCTTATGACCAAGCTGCTGCTTCACTTCTTCAGTGGTCATACACGGCGGCTCACCCGATAGGTTTGCGCTGGTAGAGGTTAACGGCTTTCCAAGCGCATTACACATCTTCTGTACCAAAGGGTGATCGGTTACACGTACCGCAATTGAATCGAATTGACCACTTACCCAATCCGTCACTTGTGCACTGGCTGGCATGATCCACGTAACAGGGCCTGGCCATGTCGATTTTACCGTTGCCAGTTGCTCAGAGGTCAGCTGACTTTCATCGATATAAGGGAGCAACTGTTCATAACTGGCAGCAATTAGGATGAGGCCCTTTTCCATCGGACGCTGTTTAAGTTCAAGTAATTTCTGGATGGCTTGCGGGTTATCAGGGTCGCAACCAACACCAAATACACCTTCAGTTGGATAGGCGATCACCTCACCTTGTTGTAATGCCTGTAAAGTATGCTGAAAGTTGTCCACGATTTGCCTCATCTATATCTGCTATTAAACTCGTTAAGTGTACAAATAATCACTAACTGTTACTAAAGCTATTTGTTTATAAAATGTATCAAATAGCAACTTTGACTGACGCAAACGTTTTCCTTGAGCAATTTTCCCCGTATAATGCGCGCAAATTATCTAATCACTTAATCAAATCGTACCTGAAGGAGTTTGAGATGACTGTCGGTATTATCATGGGTTCTAAATCTGATTGGCCAACAATGAAGCTAGCAGCGGATATGTTGGATCAATTTGGCGTAGCGTACGAAACAAAAGTGGTTTCTGCTCACCGTACTCCTCAACTACTGGCGGATTACGCAACGAGTGCAAAAGAGCGTGGTATTAAGGTGATCATTGCAGGTGCAGGCGGCGCAGCTCACCTACCGGGCATGGCAGCAGCATTTACTAGCGTTCCTGTTCTTGGTGTACCAGTACAGTCTAAAGCTCTAAAAGGCATGGACTCACTTCTTTCTATCGTTCAGATGCCTAAAGGTATCGCGGTTGGTACGCTAGCTATTGGTGAAGCGGGCGCAGCTAACGCAGGAATTCTCGCGGCACAAATCATTGGTACGCACAATGAAGATGTGATGGCAAAAGTAGAGGCGTTCCGCTCTGAGCAAACAGAAACGGTACTAGCTAATCCAAACCCTGCAGAGGACTAATTCCCATGCATGTTCTTGTGTTAGGCGCGGGCCAACTTGCTCGCATGATGTCCCTAGCTGGGGCTCCGCTGAATATTGAAATTTCTGCTTTTGATGTTGGCAGCAAAAACATTGTTCACCCATTAACGCAAGCGATTCTAGGCAATGGCTTAGAGAATGCGATTGAGCGTGCGGATGTGATTACGGCTGAGTTCGAACACATCCCTCATGATGTGCTGGAAGTGTGTGAGCGCAGTGGTAAGTTCCTACCGACTACCGAAGCAATCAAAGCTGGCGGCGACCGTCGTCTTGAGAAAGCTCTGCTCGACCAAGCGGGCGTGAAGAACGCCAAATACGCAGTGATCAACTCTCGCGAAAACTTTGACCACGCTATCTCGCATGTTGGCCTACCAATGGTGCTTAAGAGCACACTAGGTGGCTATGATGGCAAGGGCCAATGGCGCCTTAAGTCTTTAGACGCAGTAGAAACCGTTTGGACTGAGATGGCAGAATGCATCGCGGCGACCGACAACCAAGCGATTGTTGCTGAAGAGTTTGTTCCATTTGACCGTGAGGTATCTTTAATTGGTGCTCGTGGTAAAGATGGTGAGATTCAGGTGTACCCTCTGGCCGAAAACGTTCATACCGACGGTGTGCTGAGCCTATCAACAGCGATTGATGATGTTGAGTTACAGGAACAAGCTAAGACTATGTTCACTGCGGTTGCTGAGCGCTTGGATTACGTAGGTGTACTTGCTCTTGAGTTCTTTGATGTTCAAGGTGCACTGCTCGTTAATGAGATTGCCCCACGCGTTCATAACTCTGGCCACTGGACACAGCAAGGTGCTGAAACTTGTCAGTTTGAAAATCATCTTCGCGCCGTATGTGGTATGCCTCTAGGAAGCACAAAGCTGATTCGCCCGACGGCGATGATCAATATCCTGGGTGAGGACACTCTGCCTAACGCGATCTTGGCGCAGGCCGGTTGTCATGTTCACTGGTATGGCAAAGAAAAACGTGCAGGTCGTAAGATGGGGCACATCAATGTTAGTGCTGACTACAACGCCGAACTGCAACGCACGCTTTGCGGTCTAGCTAAGATCTTAGATAAAAGGGCTTACCCAGCGATCCACGATTTTGCTGAGCAGATGCAGTAAATGGAAATCCAATAAAAACGGCGCTCATTGAGCGCCGTTTTTTATGTTTGTTCTTGAATGTGGTGACATTTTCGGTCAGCACACTGCTTTTTGGTGCCTTTGGCGGTTTTCTTCTCCACCAGCAGTGGATACTGACACACTTCACAGCGGCCAATAATCGGCGGCTGATTGACAGCAAACTTACACTTAGGGTAGTTATCACACGCAAAGAACTGCTTGCCATAGCGAGACTTGCGCTCAACAAGGTGACCCTTACCACACTCAGGACAGGCGACTTGCGGTGATGATTGCTGCTCTTGTTTCGGTTGGTCAAGCGACTCAATGTGATGACACTCAGGGTAGCTACTACAACCTATAAACATGCCATAGCGCCCTTGCCTTAATACCAATTCATTTTGGCACTTTGGACAAGGCACACCAAGTTCTTTGACGATATGCCCATCATTCTGATGCAACGGCTTAATATAGTCGCATTCAGGATAATGGGTACACCCCATAAAAGGGCCGTGTTTACCGTGGCGCAGCTGCAACTCTCCGTCACACTGCGGGCACGCCTCATGTTCTAACGCGTGCTCGTGAGCTGAGAAAAGTTGATGATCAATCTTACTACTCATGACAAGCCTGTATTAATGCAAGATACCTTGCTCTTTGGTGTACAACAGCTCTTCCATTTGCGTGTAAGCACTCTCATTACCCGGTACGTTAAACAGCACCATTAAGATAATCCATTTGAGATCATCCAACTCAAACTCATTGGTCTCAAGGCCCATCACTCGATCAATGACCATCTCACGAATTTCAGTGGTCAGCACATTGATCTGCTCAAGGAATAGAAGAAAACCACGACACTCGAGGTTAATACGCGCCATCTCTCGCTTAGTATAAATACGCATAGAGGTATTCGAAGAGACCGAGATCGCCGCTTGGCTATCGGTTTCTTGCAGTGCTGCGAGATCTTCTAACCAGTGAAGAGCCTTATAAATATCGTCTTGGTGAAACCCTGCTCGAAGCAACTCTTCTTCAAGCTCATCTTGATCCACCTGCAATTCAGAATCGCTATGGATGTAGGTTTCAAACAGGTACATCAGAATGTCCATCATCATAGCTAGCCTCTCCCCTTTCGAATATAGCCACCAGAAACTGCAACAACATGCCCTAAAAGTTCTAACTCTAAGAGCTGCATCATGACTTCATGCACAGGTATATGGGTTCGCTGTGCCAAAATATCAACGGGTGTCGCCTCTAACCCTACGTTAGCTAACAGATGTGGAAATGGCAATTGTTCATTTTCATTGTCGGTTATCGGCGCTTCAAACAGACTGGGTTGTACTTCAATAGACCAATCTAACAGGCTTTTTATTTCAACAAGCACATCTTGAGCGCTCTGAACTAAGCAAGCACCCGACTTAATTAAACTGTTCCCTCCACGACTGGTTGGGCTGTGTATTGAGCCTGGCAAGGCAAAAACTTCTCGTCCTTGTTCCAATGCGTAGCGCGCAGTAATCAATGAACCACTCTTTTCTGCCGCCTCTACCACCAATGTACCTAGCGACAAGCCACTGATAATACGATTGCGACGCGGGAAGTTTTCAGGACGAGGTTTAGCAGAGGGACGAAATTCAGAGATTAGCGCGCCTTGCTCTTCAATCCGTTGCGCCAGTTTACGGTGGCGGGCTGGATAGATAGCATCTAACCCAGAACCAAGCACCGCGAAAGTTTCACCACCTCCTTCTAGAGCACCATCATGGGCATAGCCATCAATACCCAACGCTAAACCACTAGTGACAATCAAACCGCTCTGCGCGAACTCTCGAGCAAATGCTTTAGCCGTTTGTAGTCCTTCTAGACTGGCATTACGACTGCCAACCATCGCGATTTGAGGATCACTGAGTGTAGAGGTGTTACCGCGCACAAACAGTGTACTAGGTGCGCTAGCTATCTGACGCAGGCTTGGTGGATATGCGGTACATTGGTAAGTAACAAGATGATGGTTAGCGCTTTTCGCTTGCCACGATAAACACTCTTCAACCAGTGGCTCTGTTTTGAATCTAAGATAGGTTATTTGAGAATCGGAGAAACCTAGCGACTGCAGTTGCTCATGTGAGTAGTTAACAATATTAAGTGGAGAATCGATAGCCAGTAAGCGTTTAAGGCGCTTCATTCCTAGCTTAGGGACAAAGCTCAACCTCAACCACGCCACCAACTCTTGCTCAGTCATCTGGTAATCCTATGGTTCGATATCGTGTGCAGGATGATTTAAGACCATAGATAGCGGCGACACTGCTAAGGTATCACTACTGATTGGTTGACTGCTTTGGGTCACCAGCGCCAAACTAAAATGTTGATAAGGTCTTATCACCATCAGATTGCCGATCTCGGTATTCGGCAACTGGACTTTATTACCCGTTACATTACTGTCATAGCTGTACTCACCCTGCTGACCATAGACTACAGCACCTGATTCTCGAAGCGAAAACATCGATCCCTGGCGCAAGTCATCATCAGTCCCCCTATCTATCACCACAACCTGATTTTTGGCGCTGAATTTGGCTCCCTCTAAAGAACCAACAATATTGGCAGATTGCCCCACCTTCGTAGGAGAAGGATAGAATGTAGTAGTGAATGTAGTAGTTAACGTACTCTTATCTAAGGCTAATTCAGGGAGAACAACATCATTAATCAGGATTTCTTGCAGCTGCGACTCAACCTTTAAGCTGCTGAACAACTCATCAACTGCGCTAAGCTTCGCGGTTGCGACTAAGCGCAAAGACACAATTGAGGTGGCAGGCTGGGTTCGTTGATAAGTTGCTACCGCACGATAGATTCCCCACTTTGGATGTTGTTGTTGACCAGAGATAAACAAGCGGTCTTGAGCCGTGAGAAACTTACGCCCATCACTTGTCCCCAACACACGTTGCGCTGACTCTATATCCGCTTGGGTCACCAATCGATCAGACTGAAGATAAGGCAATACCAGCCCTTCATTAACCGTAGGTACCGCTTTTTTATTCCTAACTCGAATCTTAGGGCTTAGCTTCACTATCGGTTTCACACTCAATACAGGCTGGCCGTTACGCCATACCAATGAGAGCTTGTCTCCCGGATAGATAAGGTGAGGATTATCTATATCCGGATTCACTTGCCATAAACGCGGCCACAGCCAAGGGCTATCGAGGTACATACCTGAGATATCCCATAAGGTGTCGCCTTTCTCAACAATGTAGCTTTTGGGAGCATCCTGCTTAATGTTGAGTTGTGTTAGAGATTCTTGAGCCACAGCAGCACCTGACAGTGACAAGAAAACTAGCGATAACCTCGTTAAAAAATGGCGCATGACCTCGGTTCCTTGGTCTGGGTATATGACATCTAATCGTAGAATTACCTTCAGGATGCTGTCATTTGGCCTATAAAATGTCTAGAATTGAGCCAACAAGGTTTAAGCTGTTTCGGCACAGTTCAATATTTCGAGTGTATATGTCTGTATTACAAGTATTAACATTACCAGATGATCGTCTACGTACCGTGGCGAAACCGGTAAAAGAAGTTACCCCAGAGATCCAAAAGTTCGTTGATGACATGATTGAAACCATGTACGACGAAGAGGGCATCGGCCTTGCGGCAACGCAGGTTGATTTCCACCAACGTATTGTTGTTATCGATATTTCAGAGACACGTGATGAGCCGATGGTGCTGATCAACCCTGAAATCATCGAGAAACGCGGTGAAGATGGCATTGAAGAAGGCTGTCTATCTGTACCTGGTGCTCGTGCACTAGTGCCTCGTGCTGCAGAAGTTACCGTGAAAGCGCTAGACCGCGATGGTAAAGAGTACACCTTCGACGCTGATGATCTATTAGCTATCTGTGTTCAACATGAGCTTGACCACCTAGAAGGCAAACTATTCGTTGATTACCTATCGCCACTAAAGCGTAAACGTATTCAAGATAAACTAGCGAAAATTAAGCGTTTCAACGAGAAACAAGCAAAATAAGCGCTAGCAAAACCTAATAAGAAGGAAGCCTACCTTGAGTCAGTCTTTAAGAATTGTCTTCGCAGGTACTCCGGATTTCGCCGCCCGTCACTTGGCGGCGTTGTTGTCTTCGGAGCATGAAGTTATTGCGGTATACACGCAACCAGATCGCCCTGCAGGTCGCGGTAAAAAACTCACTGCGAGTCCAGTAAAAAACATTGCCCTTGAAAATGATATCCCTGTTTACCAGCCGGAAAACTTCAAGTCGGATGAAGCTAAACAAGAGTTAGCTGACCTCAATGCCGATATCATGGTAGTAGTCGCTTATGGTTTATTGCTACCTCAAGCAGTCCTTGATACCCCTCGCTTAGGTTGTATCAACGTCCATGGCTCTATCCTGCCACGCTGGCGTGGCGCAGCTCCAATTCAACGCTCTATCTGGGCGGGTGATGCAGAGACAGGCGTGACCATCATGCAGATGGATATTGGTCTAGATACTGGCGACATGCTTAAAATCGCGACTCTGCCAATCGAAGCTACAGACACCAGCGCATCTATGTATGAGAAGCTAGCTGGTCTAGGTCCAGATGCGTTAGTTGACTGCCTAGCGGATATCGCAGCCGGAACGGCTGTCGCTGAAAAACAAGACGACGAACTAGCAAACTACGCGAAGAAGCTAAGTAAAGAAGAAGCACGTATCAACTGGAGCGACGATGCGGCTCATATTGAGCGTTGTGTACGTGCCTTCAACCCATGGCCAATGAGCCACTTTGAAGCGGCAGAAAACAGCATCAAAGTATGGCAAAGCCGAGTGGCTGAACAAACTTCAGACAAGCCAGCAGGTACAATTCTACAAGCTGACAAAACCGGTATTTACGTAGCAACAGGACAAGGTGTACTTGTTCTCGAACAGCTACAAGTACCGGGCAAGAAAGCAATGTCAGTTCAAGATATCTTGAACTCAAGAGCAAGCTGGTTTGAAGTGGGCACACAGCTCGTCTAACCCTTGCACGACTGTAAGTAACACAGTCTACAACCTTTACGAGGGCAGAGATGCCCTCATGTATTCAATAAAATAGTCGGTACTCCCCATGAATGTTCGCGCTGCTGCTGCCAATGTCCTATTCCAAGTTGTCGATAAAGGCCACTCTCTTTCACACGCTCTACCTGCGGCTCAAAAAACGATCCGCCCACGAGACCACGCACTACTGCAAGAGATCTGTTACGGCGCTCTACGCTACCTACCTCGCCTAGAGTCTATCGCCAACCAATTGATGGATAATCCATTAAAGGGCAAGAAACGTGTTTTTCACCACCTTATTCTGGTTGGTATTTACCAGCTGAGCTTCATGCGTATTCCTTCGCACGCGGCGGTAGGTGAAACAGTTGAAGCAACCAAAACACTGCGTGGACAAAACCTTAGCGGCCTGATCAATGCGGTATTGCGTAACTACTTACGCGACCAAGAAGCATTGGATGAAGCGGCGACGAGCCACAATGCTGGCAAATACGGACACCCAAGCTGGATCCTAAAAATGTTGCAAGAGAGCTACCCAAATCAGTGGGAGCAACTTGTAGAAGCGAACAACAGCAAGGCTCCAATGTGGCTACGTGTAAACCGTCAGCACCACACTCGTGATGAATATGCCGAGCTACTTAAAAACGAAAACATTGAATACACCCTGCACTCACAAGCAGCAGATGCCATAAAATTATCTGCACCTTGCGATGTCACTCTGCTACCAGGCTTTGATAAGGGTTGGGTATCGGTACAAGATGCCGCTGCGCAATTGTCGGTTGATTACCTAACGCCAAAAGACGGTGAGCTAATCCTCGACTGCTGTGCTGCACCAGGTGGTAAAACCGCGCACATCCTTGAGCACACTAACGATACTGAAGTGGTTGCGATTGATGCTGATGCTAAACGCCTAGACCGCGTTTACGACAACCTAGAGCGCCTTCAATTACGTGCTGACGTAATCTGTGGTGATGCACGCTACCCACAAGATTGGTGGAGTGGTGCTCAATTTGACCGTATCCTACTTGATGCACCATGTTCAGCTACTGGCGTTATTCGTCGCCACCCTGATATCAAGTGGCTGCGCCGAGCTTCTGATATTGAGGCTCTAGCGGAACTGCAAAGCGAAATCATGGACGCGATGTGGGGACAACTGAAGCCAGGCGGCACTATGGTGTATGCGACTTGCTCAATCACACCACAAGAAAACGTGCTGCAAGTGAAAGCGTTCCTTGAACGCACAACCGACGCAACTCTTGTCGGCTCCGATATCGAACAACCAGGTCGTCAAATTCTACCTGGTGAGGAAGATATGGATGGTTTCTACTACGCAGTGTTAGTAAAACAAGCGTAATTATGCAGCGGCTAAGAAGAGGTTCTTAGCCGCTGTTTCGTTGTGGTGTATAACCACCAAGGCGTTAGATAACAAATAATAAGAGAAAGGCTATGAAGATCATTATCCTAGGTGCCGGACAAGTAGGCGGCACCCTTGCTGAGAACTTAGTAGGTGAAAACAATGACATCACGATTGTCGACCGCGATGGTGATCGACTGCGTGAACTTCAAGACAAATACGACCTTAGGGTAGTCAATGGCTACGCCAGTCACCCTAATACCCTGCGTGAAGCCGGTGCTCAAGATGCAGACATGTTGGTTGCGGTAACCAATATGGATGAAACCAACATGGCCGCGTGTCAGGTCGCCTTTTCTCTATTTAATACACCTAACCGAATTGCGCGAATTCGCTCTCCAGAATACTTGGAAGAGAAAGAAGCCCTATTTAAATCTGGTGCGATTCCGGTTGATCACCTTATTGCCCCAGAAGAGCTGGTGACCAGCTACATTGAACGTCTAATCCAATACCCAGGCGCACTACAAGTGGTAAGTTTTGCCGAGCAAAAGGTAAGCCTAGTGGCAGTAAAAGCCTACTACGGCGGTCCTCTTGTAGGTAATGCACTATCGGCCCTACGTGAGCACATGCCTCACATCGATACTCGTGTAGCCGCTATTTTCCGTCAAGGGCGTCCAATTCGACCTCAAGGTACCACCATCATTGAAGCCGATGATGAAGTGTTCTTCGTCGCGGCAAGTAACCACATCCGTTCGGTCATGAGTGAACTGCAGCGCCTTGAGAAGCCTTACCGCCGCGTGATGATTGTCGGTGGTGGTAACATAGGAGCCAGCTTAGCTAAACGCCTCGAACAGAGCTACAGCATCAAACTAATTGAGCGCAGCTACACTCGTGCTGAAAAACTCTCTGAAGAGCTTGAGAACACCATCGTATTCTGTGGTGACGCTGCTGACCAAGAGCTGCTGACCGAAGAGAACATCGACCAAGTAGACGTATTCATCGCACTGACCAATGAAGATGAAACCAACATCATGTCAGCGATGCTAGCCAAGCGCATGGGCGCTAAGAAGGTTATGGTACTGATCCAACGTGGTGCCTATGTCGATCTCGTGCAAGGTGGTGTGATTGATATTGCGATATCTCCACAACAAGCAACCATCTCTGCACTACTGACTCATGTGCGCCGTGCCGATATCGTAAACGTATCGTCTCTACGACGCGGTGCTGCGGAAGCGATTGAAGCGATCGCCCACGGTGATGAAACCACCTCTAAGGTTGTGGGCAGAGCCATTGGTGATATTAAACTGCCACCGGGCACCACTATTGGTGCGATAGTTCGTGGTGAAGAAGTACTGATTGCCCATGATAGAACTGTGATTGAGCAGGATGACCACGTGGTGATGTTCTTGGTTGATAAGAAATACGTTCCAGACGTCGAATCGCTATTCCAACCGAGTCCGTTCTTCTTGTAAGCGCGCACCTGTAAAACATCATGGTTAATTTACGCCCCATTCTGTTGGTTATTGGGCTAGTACTGTCAAAACTTGCCCTGTTTATGTATGTACCGACTCTGGTTGCTTTTTTTACAGGGACAGGTGGCTTTCTAGAGTTTGGTCAATCGGTGGTGATCACCCACGTGATCGCCTTTATCTGCCTGAGTCTTGGTCGCACTGCTCACTTCAGACTTGGCGTGCGGGACATGTTCCTGATCACCTCTTTGGTGTGGACAATCGCCAGTGCATTTGCCGCGCTGCCGTTTGTGTTCATCAACCATATTAGCTTTACCGATGCCTACTTTGAGACCATGTCGGGGATTACCACTACCGGCTCAACGGTACTGAGTGGGCTGGATAATATGGCACCAAGTATCTTGCTGTGGCGATCTATATTGCAATGGCTTGGTGGCGTAGGCTTCATCGTAATGGCAGTAGCAGTACTACCAATGCTCAACGTCGGTGGTATGCGTCTGTTCCAGACTGAATCTTCAGATTGGTCAGATAAGAGTAGCCCACGAGCGAAAACCGTGGCCAAGAACATTGTGGCGGTCTATTTGGTTCTTACAGGACTGTGCTTTATCAGCTACCTCTTCGCTGGCATGAGCATGTTTGACGCCATTAACCACGCATTTACCACACTCTCGACTGGTGGTTACTCGACCTCTGACGGCTCGATGAACCACTTCTCAAACAGTGCGCACTGGGTTGGAACCCTATTCATGTTCCTAGGCGGCTTGCCTTTCCTGCTGTTTGTCAGTGCTCTACGCGGACGCAAGCTGGCGCCGCTCTACAAAGATGCTCAGGTTCGAGGTTTTACTTACCTGTTTCTTGCTTCGAGTGTTGTGATTTCAATGTGGTTAGTTATTCGTGATGGATACACCATGATGGATGCACTACGCGTGTCGATGTTCAATATCGTCTCAGTGGTTACGACTACAGGTTTTGGTTTGGAAGACTTCACAGCTTGGGGCGCTCTACCAACGACTCTGTTTGCCTTCTTGATGATGGCTGGGGCTTGTTCCGGGTCGACCTCTGGTGGTATCAAAATCTTCCGCTTCCAGATCGCGATGACGCTACTACACAAACAGATGATGAAGCTTATCCACCCTTCAGGTGTGTTTGTTCAACGTTACAACCAACGCCCAGTTAACGACGATATCGTACGTTCTTTGGTGGCTTTTGGTTTGATGTTCTTTATTACTATTATCTTAATTGCCGGCGGGTTAAGTGCGATGGGGCTCGATCCCATCACCAGCATTTCTGGCGCGATCACTGCGGTTGCCAACGTTGGCCCAGGCATGGGCAGCGTGATTGGTCCAACTGGAAACTTTGCACCTCTGCCTGATGCCGCTAAGTGGCTGCTAAGCTTTGGCATGCTGATGGGAAGGTTGGAAATTCTGACCCTATTGGTACTGTTCTTCCCAGCTTTCTGGCGTCGTTAATTAAGCATTAAAAAGGAAAACACTATGCGATCTTATCTATTAATGGCTAGCGCACTACTCAGCGGTACTGTATTCGCCGATCAACTGATCACCCTACCCGATGGTAAACAGGTGAATCTTAAAGATGACTTTACATGGGAGTACGTGACGACCAAAGTTGAATCTGAAGTCACGACTTCGGGTACATCTGCGAAGCCAAGCATCGCGGTGATTCCTGTTGCGACCGCCGTTACTGGTACTACGATTAAGCTCAACGATACTAAGCCAAGCCTGCAACTGTCTAAGTCTGGGGTCGATATCCTATTGGGCACAGCAAGCTATCAAGATGGTGAACTCGTCATTCCAACAGCGATCACTAACCAAGGTACTCAGCCAATCATCTTTGTTTCACTGAAGGTTAAAGTGTTCTCGACAGAGGGAGAACTGTTGGCAGAGCAACAAGTAGATACTTGGAAGTCGATTAAGCGTATGGCCGAAACTTACCTTCGTCCACAAAGCAGTGCCGAAGGCAAATCGATTAAGCTAGCAGTAGATAAACAGGACCAATACCAACTTCAAGCAGAAGTAATTGAGGTTCTGGCTCGCTAAACTGGCGTAACGTATAGATAGATCGCAAAGAAATGACAGGCGCATCCTGCCAGTACAAATAGATGCCAAATGGCATGGTTGTATGGGATGCGTTTAGCGACATAGAAAATCACCCCTAAAGAGTAGATGATTCCGCCAACAGCCAGCAGGATCAACCCCCCCAACTCCACACTCTTTGCTAGTTGATAAATCACTATCAGCGACAACCATCCCATTGCCAGGTACGTGACTAACGACAAGCGCTTAAAGCGATACACAAAGGCAATCTTCATCACGATTCCGACTAAGGCTATCGCCCATATTACGCCCATTAAGCCAAAGGCCAGCGGAGTTCTTAAACTGACTAGTAAGAAGGGAGTATAGCTGCCTGCTATCAGCAAATAGATCGCGCAGTGATCGAGGGTTTTTAGCAAGCGCTTAGTTTTCGCGGTGGTGATTGAATGATATAGGGTTGAAGCAAGAAACAGTAAGATAATACTACTGCCGTAGACTGCCATGCTCGCTACGGTTAGTGAGTCAGCGTCGAACTGATTGGCTTTGATGAGCAATAAAATTAAACCAACAATACCCAACACCACCCCAAGGCCGTGTGTTATCGCATTGGCTCTCTCTTCTATTTCACTGTATTCACTAACTTTGGCTTCAGACATGGGAACCCTACTAGAGTAATCGAACATTTACTCTAGTATTGCACATTAAGCTTACACGTGTAAGCTTAAATTTTTATCGACCGTATTATCGCCGGATTGAGAGACTAAGAGACGCTCTCCAAATACTCAATCACCATCTCACCCGCCTGTTGTGGCGAGGTATCAAGAGGGATGCTTAGCTGGCGTTTGAGCTTACCGACACCAAGCAGGCTCGCTAACATGCCTTTAGCACCATCGCGGTTGCGGTCAATCTCAAACCACATTTTCAGCTCTTGCTCATCGCGGTGTGCTACCACTTCCAGCTCACGCCAACGGCCATGGTAAGGCCCTGTCGTTGGTACAAACTCGAACTCTTGAACAAACGGTAACTCAAAGCCATCCACCGCTTCACACTCGACTTGTCGAATGCGCAACCCCTGCGCCTCAAGCTCGTTAAAGATGCCATCAAGCAACTCGTCAGGGCGTACCGTGAGTACATCTTTATCAGATGGATCGATAGCCATAGCGATGTCTAAGCCGGTTTCCAGCCACACTTTCGCATCACCAATGGTCACCGGCGTGTTGAGTGGTACATCAAACTCACACTCAAAGTCGCGAGTTTCACCTGGCTCAATAGTGAAGGCATAAGGCAGGCTCCACTTCGCCAATGAATACGTTTGATGGACACGACGCGTCTGACCTCGATCTTGTTTATCGGGGTTAATTGGAACTTCCTTGATGTAACGGCAGCACAGATTGAGGTCGATGTTATCGATCTCTTGAGGTTGGGAGCCACCGTAAACGTGCACAATAATGTTGGCTTTACGGCCAGGGTAAAGCACTTCTTGTTGGAGTACCGAATCTACCTTCGCCGATCCAATACCAAAACTTGCTAGCGTTTTCTTTAAGAACGACATATGCACCTCCTTTAAAGCACCATCTTAAGCCTGAAAGAGGTTCAAACTCAAATATACTGCTCACACAATTTTAGCCGTTATTGGCGGCAATTTTTCCAACAAGCATCGATCGTTCAACCAGATGATGATAATCTGTTATTGATATGCACGCATATCATTATCCTGATTCATGATTGGATTGGCGAAAGCCAGACGAGCCTAACTTCAAGCAATTAAAGTGCAGCTCATTTTGGGTCAGGCCATTAAATTGGCAATGGATATGCCTGACCGTTAGGTAACTCAATGCGACCAACAGCTGTCAGGTTTTCGCACACCAACCGTAGTGCGATGCGTCGTCGTAGTGGCTTTGTTGCTGCTCCAACGGCAAAGAACGTGGCTCCAACAATGACTCTTGTCGAGAAGACTGCTCTGCTTACGTCTAGCTCTGCAAAAGTAATTAAAGCCGCATAACAAAAAGCGCAGTTTTTACTGCGCTTTTTTCTTGCCTGTTGGATTGGTATTCCGTATCCGATTTGATACCTTTACTGCAAATCATTATAAAATTTGTGGAGAATAGAAATGAAATGCCATCGCATTGAAGAGCTGATCGAGCTAATGGAGCCTGAGTGGCAAAAAGACCAAGAGCTAAACCTGCTTGAATTCATCATTAAGCTATCTAAAGAGGCGGGCTACGAAGGTAAACTTGAAGATCTCACCGATGACGTACTGATCTACCACCTGAAGATGCGTAACAGCCAGAAAGACGAGATGATCCCTGGCCTGAAAAAAGACCAAGAAGACGATTTCAAGACCGCTATTCTAAAAGCACGCGGCATCATCTAATCCAACTCAGTTTCAGCTCAACTATTTTAAAGGCGACCATTCGGTCGCTTTTTTGTTTCTGTTCGCTATTTTTTCGTCACAACTGTTATGAGTTTTGTTGCTAAAGGTTGATAGCGTTAAAGAAATGAGAACAGTATTGTCGCTATAATCGCCTCCCATAAGAATCTTCTAAAATAAGAGTAGCGTGTATAGGGTCCAGTGATATACCAAAGCTACGGTATGCAAGATTCTCCCGCAGAGTTACTTAAAAGCAATGTCATAAAGTGCCCACACCAAGAAAGGGTACCTATACCATCAAAAGGATAGTCCATGAGTCAGGATAAAATCGATATCAAAGATGTGACTCCTAAAACCTTTAATCCCAAGACACATAAAGGTAATGGAGATCGATTTAACCCCAATAACCGCATCTACGTGCGTGAAAGCAAGGGTAAGTTCCAACAGCTGCGCCGCTACGGTGGCTGGTTCCTACTGCTACTGTTCGCGTTAATCCCGTGGATACCGTTTGGAGAGCGACAAGCAATATTGCTCGATATTGGTAATCAGCAGTTTAATTTCTTTGGCACCACGCTTTACCCTCAAGATCTGACCCTGTTGGCGATCTTGTTCATGATCGCAGCCTTTGGCCTGTTCTTTATTACCACCTTTTTAGGCCGTGTTTGGTGTGGTTACCTATGTCCACAAACCGTTTGGACCTTTATGTACATCTGGTTTGAAGAGAAACTAGAAGGTTCAGCCAATAAACGTAAAAAGCAAGACTCGGGCAAGCTGACACCGAATCTGATGCTACGTAAAACCATTAAGCACATTGCATGGTGGGCAATCGCCTTAGCAACAGGTCTCACCTTCGTTGGCTACTTTATTCCAGTAAAAGAGCTGGTGGTTGGTTTCTTTACCTTCGATGCTTCTTTCTGGCCAGTATTTTGGGTTCTGTTCTTCGCTGGCTGTACCTACGCTAATGCGGGTTGGATGCGTTCGATCGTGTGTCTACACATGTGTCCGTACGCGCGTTTCCAATCTGCGATGTTTGATAAAGATACCTTTATTGTTGGCTACGACACAGAGCGTGGTGAAAGCCGTGGTCCTCGTTCGCGCAAAGCCGATCCTAAAGCACTGGGCTTAGGTGACTGTATCGACTGTAATTTGTGTGTGCAGGTATGTCCTACTGGTATTGATATCCGTGATGGCCTGCAATATGAGTGTATAAACTGTGGCGCTTGTATCGATGCCTGTGACCAAACCATGGATCGTATGGGCTATGAGAAAGGCCTGATCAATTACACCACTGAACACCGTCTAGAAGGTCACAACACTAAGGTCATGCGACCTAAGCTGCTGGGTTATGGCGGCGTGCTGCTACTGATGATTGGTTTGTTCTTTGTGCAGGTGGCGAGTGTCGACCCAGCAGGTTTAACCGTGCTTCGAGACCGAAACCAACTGTTCAGAATCAACACTCAAGGCTTTGTTGAGAACACCTACACACTCAAAATCATCAACAAAACCCAACAGGTTCAAGAGTATGATTTAAGCGTCAACGGACTACCAGAAGCGATCTGGTACGGTAAGCAGACCGTTGCTGTAGATCCAGGTGAAGTACTTAACCTGCCGATCAGCTTGGGGGCAGATCCAGAAAAACTCAGCTCACCAGTTTCGACAATTCAGTTTATACTCTCGGATAATGAAGAGTTTACGATGGAAGTTGAAAGCCGCTTTATCAAAAAGCTCTAATATCTAGTGGATTACCACTCGGTATTTCAACCCAATCAATGGAAAAAGGCTCAGTAATGAGCCTTTTTTATTTTATGACCGAACAAGCTTTTAACTTTGATAACCTGACGCCTGACTTCATGTGGTACGCCCTAGAAAGCATTGGGGTTCGTGCCGAGTCAGGCCTATTGGCGCTCAATAGCTACGAGAACCGCGTCTATCAATTTAGTGATGAAGATAGCAAGCGCTACGTTGTGAAGTTCTATCGCCCACAACGCTGGACTAAAGAACAGATCCAAGAAGAGCATGATTTCGCACTCGACTTGATTGAACAAGAGATTCCGGTTGCACCACCGATTAAGATCAACGGTCAAACCCTACATGAGTATCAAGGCTATCTCTTTGCGCTATTTGATAGTGTTGGCGGGCGTCAGTACGAAGTGGATAATCTCGATCAGTTGGAAGGCGTCGGTCGCTTTCTCGGACGCATTCATAAAGCAAGCTCGGAAAAGCTATTTCAGTACCGTCCGACTATTAGTCTCGACGAGTATCTGCATCAACCACGCAAAATCCTTGAGAATTCACGCTTTATCCCTGCACACATCGAATCGGCATTCTTCAATGATCTTGATATGTTGATCAATGCACTAGAAGAGCAGTGGTCTGACTCAAGTAAAATTATTCGCCTGCATGGCGATTGCCACCCAGGCAACATTTTGTGGCGTGACGGGCCGATGTTTGTCGACCTTGATGATGCGCGCAATGGCCCTGCTATCCAAGACCTGTGGATGCTACTCAACGGCGAACGCCAAGATAAACTGATGCAGCTCGATATTTTATTGGAGGCTTATCAAGAGTTTTGTGACTTTAACAGTGCAGAATTGAAACTAATTGAGCCACTGCGCGGTCTACGTATGGTGCATTACATGGCATGGTTAGCAAAGCGATGGCAAGACCCTGCTTTCCCAATTGCATTTCCATGGTTTAATGACCCGAAATACTGGGAGCAACAAGTACTTGCTTGTAAAGAGCAGATTGCTACCCTACAGGAGCCACCACTTTCGTTAATGCCTCAGTGGTAAGGCAACACTGATAGCAAACAAAAAATTCAAACATAATGGAGATTGAATAAATGAAAAAGCTATTCGCATTTTTCTCATTGGTTATGCTGAGCTTATCGGCTCACGCAGCGCAATTTAACGAAGGTGAGCACTATAAGGTTCTAGACCTAGAGCCTTCTAAAAAGCCAGTTGTTACTGAGTTTTTCTCATTCTACTGCCCACACTGTAATAGCTTTGAACCAATCATTCAGCAGCTAAAAAAACAACTTCCTGAGGGCGTTAAGCTTCAGAAAAACCATGTATCTTTCATGGGTGGCGCTATGGGTAAGCCTATGAGCAAGGCATACGCGACCATGATCGCGCTAAAAGTAGAAGATAAGATGGTGCCTGTAATGTTTAACCGCGTTCACAACATGAACAAAGCGCCTCGCGACGAAGAAGAGCTACGTCAAATCTTCCTAGATGAAGGTGTTGATGCGAAGAAGTTCGATGCAGCATACAAAGGCTTCGCGGTTGACTCTATGGTGCGTCGCTTCGATAAAGCATTCAAAGACAGCGGTCTTTCAGGCGTTCCAGCGGTTGTGGTTAATAACCGTTACCTAGTCGATGCGCAAGGTATCAACTCTCTTGATGAATATTTTGCACTGGTTAATTTCTTATTGAAGAAATAACTCATTGAAAAAAGGGAGCTTCGGCTTCCTTTTTCTTTGCTATGCTCAAAAAGCATCATTGATAAAAAATTAATCAGGAACCTTTTAGTATTTGGACTATCTATAGTTTTTCACTAATCACTAACAGGTTGGGCAAGGAGCCCCGCGAATGAAATTAAAAATCACGTTTTTAGCTTTGAGCATTGCAGCTACCCCTGCCTTCGCCAAGCTTGCCGATGAGCAAGGCATCAGCGGTGAAATCTCCCTGAATGCTGGGGTCACCTCGTCTACTTCAAACTTCAATACCGACGGCGATAGCACCATCACGTCGACTGACCAAAAAGCGTCTTCAGAAAGCTCTTTCTTAGTCGCTCCACTGGGCAGCATAGCTTACACCTTTGGTGAGCGCTTAAATCACCAGGTTTATACGGGTACCGCTCGTGACGATATCGCAACAGGTACTGTAGTACTTGAAGTTGGCTACAAGTATCAGCTGCAATCAGGAATGGTGATTGATGCTTCAATCCTACCAACCATTATGTCCGGCGAGACTTGGGCTGACCCGTATGACACAACAGGTCCTCGTTCAAAAACTGACGAGAAGGGGAACGCCTTTCGTTTAAAACTGAGCAGTATCGCAGGTTCACCATTCTCACTGGATATGGCCTACGCCACCAAAGATGTTGAACAAGATAATGTGCCTGACGAGCTAAAGCGTGATGCGGATACTTTCTACTTGAAAGGCCAATATCGACAACCTCTGAGCCGCAGCATGATGCTAGTGCCATCGATCATCTATCAATCTCGCGATGCTGATGGCAGTGCCGAGTCTTATGACCAAATCGGTGCTGAAGTCAGCTTGTTCGGTGCCGCGGGCCGTCACCAATACGCACTAACAGCGGGCTACAGCCAACGAGATTACGATAGTGCCAGTACCGAATTCACCTCGGTTCGCAGTGATGACAACATCAATCTGTTTGCCGCATATGAATATGAAAAGTTCATGAACTGGGATAACTGGTCATTCATTTCATTGGCAGGCTACGGCACCAGTGATTCCAACATCACCTTCTACGATGAGTCTCAATACATCGTTTCAGTTGGTATGAACTACAAGTTCTAATCCAAACACATCGGTATAGCCGCTTTGTTGGCTATACCGCTTGTGCCGTCAACTGCTTCAACAACCTGTCCATAGCTCGATACCCCAACGCCTCCGAAAGATGCTTCTTGTGAATCTGTTCGCTCCCCTCAAGGTCTGCAATGGTGCGGGCAACCTTGATGATGCGATGATAAGCACGAATTGATAACCCAAGCCGGTGCAGTGCCGTTTCTAAGAACTGAGCATCTTGCTTATCGAGCGGGCAGTGCTTTTCAATTTCACGGCTGGTCAGTAGTGCATTAGGCTTTCCCCCTCGCTCAACCATGGTCGACCTTGCATCCACCACACGCTGCTTGACGACCTGTGTCCCCTCACCCCGATCGCCACCCTCAGCGAGCATACCTTTGGGAAGTAACGGAATCTCCAATGACATATCGAAGCGATCTAACAGCGGCCCAGACAGCCGATTCAAATAACGTAAAATAATCTGTGGATTCGCACGCGCTTGATTGCCCTCATAGTAGCCCGTTGGACTTGGGTTAAGCGCACCGACCAATTGGAAACGAGCAGGAAAACGGGTTTTGCCCGCAGCCCGTGAGATGATGATCTCTCCAGACTCCAGCGGTTCTCGCAATGAATCGAGCACCTTTCTCTCAAACTCAGGCATTTCATCAAGAAACAACAGTCCATTGTGCGCCAATGATATTTCTCCTGGCCTTGGCACAGAGCCTCCACCCACCAGTGCCGCCATCGAGCTTGAATGATGCGGGGAACGAAATGGACGCTGCTTCCAGTTGTATTGATTGATCTCTTGCTGGGTGAGTGACGCAACAGAAGCCGTTTCCATCGCTTCGTCATCACTCATCTCAGGCAGTAAGTCACAAAGGCGTGAAGCGAGCATGGTCTTGCCCGTGCCGGGTGGGCCTAAAAACAACGTCTTGTAGCTGGTATCACCCCAAGCGTGTAATCGTTCTTCAACAACACTGTATTCAACACTACCCGAGTCAGAGTAAACCTGTGAAACTCGGTCTAAAATCGCATGTCTTAGCCCTCTGTATCGGAACCCTTTACCGCCTCTTGGTTTGAATGCTTGCTCTGTTTCACCAATGAACTTAAAGAACCCATCAACAAAACTAGATGCACTCTCGTTGCGTTCTAACGTCTGCTTGTGTGTTTCAGCTTGAGTACTCTCTTTCTGGAACTGCGCTTGATACTGCTCTTGAGTCTTAACAACTGGTACAGGGTTATTTATTGCTGGGATGAATTCCCCTGACTTCGCTTTTCGCTTGATCTGAATTTCAGCAAGCTTACGCTGACAAAACGCTACCATTGTTTGAAGTTTGTTGTTCTCTGCGACAAGCATTGATACTTCATTGAATTCAGAAAGAGAAAGTTTGCGATTCACTTGTGAATCACATGTTCTTTCTATTCTTTTGTTCTTCTTATTTACACTAGAAGACAAAACAGCTTCATCCCTAGAAGACATTTTATTTTGATTTGCTTGCTGTTCTTCGAGATATGCTTTCTTCTCAGCTTTGGTAGCAATACTCTTCTTGTACGCATACATACGCTTTTCAAGCAGAGGTTTAACCTTGTTGAAGTACTTCTCAATGGTTCTCAGGTCAAAGTGATATGTTGAAGCTTTACGCCCGTCATACTCACCAAAGTGATTTCTTCTGCTATTCAGCTCTCGAGTAAATCCCGGTAAGTGCTCCATACCCCACTTGATAGCTCTAGAGATGCGTTTTTTCTGAGCATCAAGCTTCTCAGGCATGGGTAAACCAAGCTCAAAAGCTTTATCGATAATAGTGCCAACGAAAACATCACAAGACTCTGTTTTGTAGTTACAGAACTGAGCAATGATAGAAAGAATTGATAGGTTTGTTTTTTCCGCACGTTTTGAGCCAATGGCCATAAAATTCAGTACATGAACTAAGCCGTGATGACTGCGGATTTCGAAAGGTTTTTTAGATTTAAGTGCTGTGTCGATCATCAATTAACCATCTGATACCACTTTGGGCATCTTATAGTTGCCAGAGGTAGCCTTTGAGTGGTTAAATCCAACTCGTTCAGTGAATCGATCATCCACTGAGCTACCGGTGACAGGTGTGAACTGTTACCAATCCACAAGAACGAGTTGCAGCTCTTTCTTGTGACAGGAAACCCGCACACTAGCGGGTTTTTTTGTACCTGCTGAAAATGAATTACTTCAACATCACGCGCGACTATCTACAGATTTTCTTTGATGATCAATCAAGATCTACTCTTCTTATGACTGACTGATCAGTATTTGATCACGGCAGTACAAACGGTGATCAGTTCAGTCAGTAGTGACTTACTTTATCTATATGAATCCTATAGTTAAGTAACTAGTGACTCATCGACAAGCCTTTCTATCGTATCTAACATTAGCCTTTAAGCTGGTGGTCACACAAAGAGATACTCTTTAAGTTATGAAATGCTTTGTCCAAACCATTTAATCCAAAGCCACTTTGACCATCAGCTTTTTTCTCATCTCTTCAAATATTATCTACAAACTCATCAGTAAATAGCTCTAAATCGATCTGTATGATCTGTTGTGACGTTTTTACGCTATCAGATAACTCGTTGTAGCTTGTTTAGCGTTTAAAGCTCTTAGAGAGCGTTACAGATCGTTTTTGTGTGTTGTGTGATTGAACTGTATAGACCGGACTGTGTGAAAAGAATAAAGTTGCATAACAATACACACAAAGAGAACACGGGAATGCCTTTACCGTCATTTCAAGACAAGCTCGATAGCTTGAATCTTCCGGAGGGTGTGAAGCCATCCATCCTATTAGCTAATGGTTTCTCACAAGCATGGGACCATGGGATTTTTAATTATAAAAACCTACTTCAACAAGCAAACTTTGGCGCTCGAGATGCGAATATTAGAGAGATATTCAATAAGTTTGAAACTTATGATTTTGAGCAAGTGATGCGTGCATTAGAAGCCGCTGAGATTGTTTGTGAGACCTACGGTGTCGATGCTGCAAAGATTGATGAAATCAACACAGACCAAGAGCAACTTAAAGATTCTTTGATTGATGTTATCTCAGATACTCATCCAGAACGTTCTAGCCGAGTGACCATCGCTGAATACCAGAAAGCTAAGCCTTTCATCTTACAGTTTAAGAACATTTTTACGCTGAACTATGACCTACTACTGTATTGGATTGTAAACAAAACAGAGATAGCTCCAGAGGGCTATAGAACCGGAGACGGGTTTACTTTCAACACTTGGGAAAATAGACCAGATCAAAACGTCTACTTCTTGCATGGTGGGCTTCATCTTTACGACACCGGAACAAAAATTAAAAAGCATACATTCAACAACGATTTTGATGTAAGCATTGTCGATAAAGTACGAGATAACCTAGATAACGGAAAATTCCCTTTGTTTGTCTCAGAACCAACATACAAAAAGAAGCTAGAGCGTATCGAGCACAACCCTTACTTGAACGCTTGCTATAAAGCTCTCAAGAAACTAGACGGAGCTTTGTTCATCCACGGTCACTCTTTGGCTGAAAATGACCAACATATTTTCGACCAAATCAATGAGAGCAATGTGGATAAAGTGTTTATCAGTATCTATGGTGATGAGAACTTGCCAGGGAATCGTGAAACTATGGCTAATGCAGCTCGATTTATTAATGCTGACATTGAGTTTTATGACGCTGACACAGCACCTATTTGGAAGTAATCCACTAAAGCACAGGACTCCCTGTGCTTTTCTTTTTGATGGTTAGACTGTTCGCTTCGCTCACTTCCGCCTTCGGCGGTTGGGTGCTTCGCACCCGTATTTTCTCAGTATTTCTTGGATAGATTTAAGGTGAGTTTTCTTTTCCGGTTTTGAATCGTTTTTAGTGGTATTTATAGGGGTAAATATACCTACACTACAGTGAATAGGATAAAAAGCGTTGAAAGCCTTGGTATCATTGGCTTCATCAAGGTTTTCGCTAGTATAAGAATTACCGAAAGTTTGAGATTTTAACTGGCGTAGTTTTCGACTCACATAAACCGGATTTCTACCAAGTATCGCAGCATTTTCCTCTAGGTCTTTGCAGCAATAATCTACCCACTCTAAAGAGTAGAGCCTCTTAGTTCGTTGTTTGAAAGGCGACATTAATCTAGAGGCTTTACCAAGGCTCTTTTGTAAGGCTTTCTTGAGGTCTTCTCGCTGGTGGTCATCTACTAGTATCAAGCCGTGTATATGCGGGTTCTTGAGGTTTCCTTTGTTACTGGATTCTTCAAAAACAAACCACATTTGAGAGTTATCGATACCATGGTTTTTTAGATGGCGTTTCAAATTCTTGGCAAGGTGATCAACGGGGTCACTATTGGACTCAATAGCTGAGCGATACAAATCTCTTTCGACAAGCACAGTAAAGGCTATCAAAGACTGTTTTTCTGTTTTTAACTGCTCGAGGTGATAGGTAACCTGTCTTAGAGATTCTTGAGTATTCATGCCTAGCTTGATGATGTTCTATGCCGGACATTCACACTCTCTCGGAATGGCTATAATCACTAAATTCTGTCTTATGCTGGCAGATAGATATATTTACTTTTGTGCAATGATTTCTTGTGGTGGTTGCAGGAAGTTCATGTATAAGAAGTGGTTTACTGAAAAGAGATTGAATTGAATAGTTTTAAACGCTTTTTTCGATTAATAGGTATGTATTTGTTCTAAAAAAGTCATATATAAGAATTGGTTAAAGATAACATCCGTCCTCAGTCGCTCGGGACGGTTTCTATGACTTAATGAGGCACAAAGCCCCAGTATCTCTGCTTTGACTTATATCCATAATCATCAACAATCGCTTTTTCCGGCACTACGTTAATGATTTGATACCCCTCAACACGAAGCAATGGGTTCAAGTAGCTTTTAATCAAGTAAGAGACATTAGGTGAGTCTGCTGCTTTTACTAGTTCCATCGTAGAGAAGTACAGCTCCCGTTTAGAACCAGCCATTAGTTCAAATACTCTAAATGGTAACTTTGTCCGAAGAGTAGCAAGTGCAAAGCCTACTTTATGGATAACTACCTCTGGAATATCGACGAACACATCTGTGCGAAGCGTCATATTTACTCCATTTTCTCTACCAATAAGCCAGCTTGAATTTTACTTACACCGTCCTGCCGACTTAACCGCTCAATCCGTTCTATTTTATCCTGTGCATTTTGTTTAGCTTTAATCTTAGGAAGCTCAATTCCGATATCAGAATACGCTTTAAGTACTTTATCTGCTCGTTGAGCTTGCTTAATTTTTTGTAGACTAGCTAAGTTAACACCGGATTCACTGGCTAGGTATTCAAGTTCTTTCTCTAACTCATCAGCAGACTTAGGAACATCGAATATTTCTAACCTTGCTAGCTTTTCGTCAATGTCAGCCTGTTTCTCATCCAGAATCGACTTATATCGCTCTAAATGCCCAGTGTTAAGCTCAAAGTCGACAGACTTTAAGAACTCCATCCCATGCCGACTGGCTATTTCACTATATTGCTTTCCAGAAAACTCTAGAGGCTCTTTACCCATGAGAGCTTCATATACTTCCGCATTAGCCTCATTTACGTAAAACTCTCTTCCTGCATGGACTTTGGTGATCACAGAAGCATTCTGCTCTTCAACATCCTGACAGGATGCTTCAAAGCGTTCAATAATGTGCTCTCCTGGTCCCTTACTCGCCTCACAAGCATACAACTGCTCTATAACTTCTTGCTGCTCTTGACCCATAGTACTCACCTATTATATCTAAGGTACTTTTCACGATTAGTTTTGATAGCAATTGCTAAATCATTTTCATGTTCTTTTTGTCTTTCTTCTTGAGCCTGACGTCTAATACGTAACTGCTCTAGATTTCTCTTTTCCAGTGCTTTCTCCTGCTGGATACGAGCTTGATTTTGCTGCTCTCGGACTGCTGTTAAACGTACTCTTTCCGCCTCAATTCTTTCTAACCTCTCCTGTTCCAAAGACTCTTGGGCAGAAAAGTGATCCACCATCTTACCTACACCGTTAAAACTAGCGCTTGAAGATCGGAATTCTTCACTCTTAACAAATTCCCGCTGTCCTGTTCGAGGGTTAAACCGGATTACTTCATGTTTACTCATTTAAATCTCCACTTTACATAGTTCGCTGAGGTCAATATCGACCGAGCTTGCTACAAATGAATCGACCGCTCGCTCATCCTTTGTTGATAAGGGGGCAAGCAGAGCCGAAAGGTTGTTTTCTTGAATCGCTTTAATACGTTGCGCTCTCCTCTCTTGGCTTATCTCAGCTCGGTAAGACTTGTTTAAAGCATCTAGTTCATGTATTGATTCTGGCATCTTTAAAACGCTGTTGAACTCATGCTCCAATAGCTTTTGAAAGCCCCATCGACGCTCTTTGCTATCAACCTTATGAGCACGTTGAATTCCCTTTGGTACTTGCTTGGAAACAAGCTTGTACCCTAGAGGCTTCAAAATTGAATTAAGTCTCCTTTGAATGCCAATCAACTCACCTTGATATCCAAGATTAGATTGAAAGGTGTGCTGGTGGGTTAACTCACTCAAATGCCTAAAAATGTCCAAAGCATCGTAAAACTCAGCAAGTCTCAACCTTTGAATCACTTTGTTAATGATTGGCTTGGGAAGCCTTATAAACTGGTGGTATTTATTGTTCAAACTGCCTCCTAGCTCTGAACGAACCGAGGTCATATAACAACAAATAAATTGAGGGCGCAATAACGCTTAGTATAAGAAAAACCATAAGCCACTCAGATACTTACAATTTTTTCTTCAAACTTTTTTAGGTATACGTTTACTACTATAAGAAAATGAATTGGGGATTAGAGGCAGACAGGAACCATCAGGGTTGGGACATTTAGTTTCTATATGGGGATATGACAAACTGAGTTATAGAAGCCGGATATCTGCGGTGGTATTCTTCAAGAGAGCTTATAAAATAGCTTCTTTACTTTTAGGGGGCGGTTTATATCCGCCCTTATTTTATTCTACTACTACACGTCTTTATTCCAGTGTCGCTTCACTGTAGCAATACCTATACCTAGCTCTTTAGCTGTAGCACTTTGTGATAAACCATCAGCTTTGCATCTCTGTACATTATCAGTCGTACCCTTTGCAGCAGGTCTACCTAGCTTCTTACCCTCAGACTTTGCTCTATTAAGCCCCTCTTGAGTACGCTCTCTTATTCTGTTTCTTTCGAACTCAGCGAATGCAGAGAACATTTGAAGCATCAGCTTTCCCTCAGAGCTACTTAAGTCTGCTACTGGTAAATCAAGAGAAATCACCTTAATTCCTTTAACCGTCAATTTATCAATTGTCTGTTGTACATCGATGTTGTCACGACCTAGACGGTCTAGCTTTAGGACTACTAAGGAATCTCCGGACTCAAGCTTATGTTCAACTAAGGTTTTGAACTCTTTTCGTTCCATAGCTAAAACACTGCCAGAAACCGTTTCGGAGATAACTCGATTTTCCTCAACTTCGTATCCAGCATTACGGATAGCAAGAATTTGGTTTTCTGTTGTTTGCTCTACAGTAGAAACTCGGCAGTAAGCGAAAATGCGTCCAGTAGTCATTGTGTAACTCAAGATTAGTATCAAAAACGTAGTATCATAATAATGATAGTATCATTTAGTGTCAATGCTATTTTTATGATACTAGTGGTGATACTGCTCAGCTAGTATCATTTAACGAGTGTTTTTTGATACTAATTTTTATTGGGATATAGAAGCTGTATGAAAGGCAATATTGAGCAAACACAGCTCTTATTTATACCTCTTTTGACTCTAATAATAGGTTCAATTTTAGCTATCCAACAATAAAAACCAAAACCTAAACAATTGAAAAATAATAACTTTATATAAGGAGAGCAATGAATAACGAATTGCATTGATTTGGATCAATGGTTTATATTAAACGTGTTGACTTAGTACACTCATGTAAGTTACTTTACGCATGTGCTCATGTATTATTGATACGTTAGCGCAACAAATAAAAACAAAATTACACAAACTTTACTATTCTTTAATTTAATAAGACATTCGATATTACGTAGCTTTATGCTGCGTTTTTCTGTAAGGAGCAAGCTATGGAGATGCCAGTAGTCAAGAACATTCTTGATACCTACTGGAACTGGCAATTGCCTGTACAGGTAGAGGACATTGCCCGTCATCTAGGTATCTACATCAGCGAACTAAACTCAAACAATCCGGAACATTACAACCTAAGCGGACTAGCCGAAATTAGTCACGGTTCCAGATATGCTTATTTCAATAGAAATGAGTGTAGAGTTAGGCAGCGCTTCACACTAGCACATGAGATTGGTCATCACGTGTTAGACCACGTTACACCTCAAAACCCTAAACATCGAGACGATCTAGGTGCGTTTTCTGGGTACTCGAATGACTGGGAAGAACGAGAAGCAAATGCTTTCGCAGCTGAGTTGTTAATGCCAAAAGCTGCTATCGAGTACATGCTAATGAACAAAGGCATCTCAGATATATCTCAGTTAGCGCGAGATTTTGAAGTGTCAGAGTCTGCAATGTATTACAGACTTAAAAACCTTGGATTACTAACATATTAATCAATAAGCATATTAATATTGCTATCCTAAATAGATGATTTTATCCTAAGCCCTCAAAAAATGAGGGCTTTTTAATGTCTGCAAATACTCCACCAACAAACGACACTACTCAACAAACACCTACAGACACAACTCCTTCTGATACACCTCAAGCACAAGATGGCATTACCATTCCGAGAGATATTCGGGGTGATAACCTAGATCCGGCTACAAGGGGAGAAGCGAGTAAGATTCTAGAGTTTAATATTTTTGAAAAACGAGCTTACCTAAGTTTCAAAATTGCTGCATTCATTGTGATTATTCTCTTAGGAGCTTATTTTTTATGGGTTGGCTTGGGGGTATCCGCTCAAGCTATTGGGCATATTAAGGAAATACAGGTTGCTCAACTGAAACAAAACTCAGAAAAAGTGGAACTAGCTAAACTGATTGAGTCCAACAAATTAGAGCAAGCTAAGGCAAAAGCAGCTACTTTAGAAAGCCCTGATACACCAGCGTCATCTTCTGTTTCAACACAATCAAAGCCTGCTGAAAAAGTAGTGGAAACAGTGAAAGCATCCAAAGAGACGAATGAAAGCAAATCCGTTAAAGCAACGGAAAAAACTGAGAAAAAAGAAAGTAAAGAGTCAAATACCTCTAGTGACTCACTAGGTAGCGCAATGGTATCTACCGGGTCTATTGTTACCTTAATCGCATTCATTCTTGGTACAGGTCTAACTCTATTGCTAACCCTACTCAAATTCACGTTCACAGCAAACGAGCCAACCAATCAAAACCAAAATGATTGTGTAACAGTTGCAGGACCTTTAAGTGAACTCTTGCAGTCAATCGCAGATTACCTCAAGAAAAAAATTGGATTAAATTAACTATCTAGCCCCCAACCGGGGGCTTCTATTTACCAGTTGAGGTAGCTTTTCACCAAGAACGTATTAGGTAGAAACTCCCGCATATCCCATGATGGCTGAACTGTATAGCCTTTCATCTTGTCATCAAATCGAATAGCAACCGCTCGTTCCTCATCAATATGAATAGTCACTACCTTACCGTGATTATCAAACTCTATCCGATCAATGCAGTTCACTAGCTGGCTGTTTATCTTGCTTCTAAGCTCAACATTGGTTCTATCCGCAACATCTTCTCTAAATGTCTTGAGTGTTTGCTGTAAGTCATTCCAGACGTTTGAAGCTCGAGGGATTAGATCTAGTTCATCGATACGCTTCTCTAACGCTTTGTATTCGCTTTTCTTGTCTCGTTTTTGTTGCTCTAGCTCTGCAAGCTTTGAAATCAATCCCGAGCTATCGGGAAGCTCTGCGATAGCACTAGTAATACGCCCTATAGCACTCTCAGCCGTACCTAAATCGGCATTAACTTTAGATAACTGCTCTCGGAGTATCTCAACCTCTCTTTTATTACTAGGAGTTTCCATTTTTAGGTTGAGCGTGGAGGCTATAGTGAGAATTGCATCTTCGACTACCTGATATCGGATTGATGCTCTCTTGCAGCTAATACCGTCCTTATTGGTAGCACCTGTTTTAGCCAAAGAGCACAAAAGATACTCGCCACCCTTTGGCGGTCTTCCTTTATCAACAAAGTGCATCGTGTTACGGCAGTGCTTACATTTAGCCAAGCCCGTGAATAGATTGTTCACTCGATTCTTTCGAATACCACCTGATCTCTTATCTCTAGCGGTCATAGTTAGCTGTGCAAGCTTGAATGTGTTCGGGTCCACTACCGCAGGGTAAAAACCGCTAATCGGCTCACCATCTGGTACACGTTTCCCATTCTCTGTTTTGTGGGGGTGATATTCACCTAATACGGTTCGAGCCTTTAGAATCTTCTTGATATAGGAGGTTTGCCAACCAGTCTTAGATCGTCCCCATGGTGGGATTTGTTCTGCATTGAGTAGCCTTGCAATGGCTATAGCCCCCATACCAGAGTTATTGAGATTATAAATACGCCTAACCACATCAACTCTTTCTGGAATAGGCTCATATCTTAATTTGCCATTCTCAGAATCTTTAACTGTAGTTATCCAATCTGGCGGTCTGTATCCGGTGGGTGTTTTGTTCTCTCTAGCTTGCTTACGCTTATTAGCTTGAGCTGCGGAAAGGCGCATGGACTTTTTCTCTGACTCTTCATGAGCCACTGACATCTCTATAAGGGAATAGATTATCTGTCCTAGGTCATTTGCGGATTCAGCCGTATATATACGTTCGCCTTTCAGCACCACAACATTGATACCTAGCTCTAGTAAGCTAAGGAAGCGAGCCTGCGCTATCGATATCTTTTCCCTACTAAGCCTATCCATCGACTCTACAAGCAAATAAGAGCCTTGGGTTATCTTCCCGTTCTTCACCGCCTCGATGAACTCACCAAGAGCACCATCTTTGATGTGATTACCGTGATAAGCAGATAGCCCTAAATCCTTGAGAGTGAAATCTGCTAGTTGCAGGTTGTTGCGTTCGCAGTAGAGCCTTGCTTGCTCTGTCTGTCTTCTAAATGAATCGCCCTTTGCTTGCTCAGGAGAGCTAAAGCGGACGTAACTGTATGCTATTGGTTGTTTCACAAATACGGCTCATAGAGTGAGATTTTGTGAGACTCTAACTAGCCGAGTCTGCGCTTTCAAGATGGGGTTATTTAAGACACTCAAGCAGTAAGTTATGATTGCCAGCCGCCGCGATCTCTAACGCTCGTTTGCCTTGCTGCTGACCAATAATATCTTGCAGGTCTCGAGTCATGTGCTCTTGAGATCGAGGCTCAGAGACATCGTTTAAGTTCAGTGTACTTTGACCACAAAGGTAGCCGCACACCTCGAGCAGTGTTTGGGCGGACTTATGCTCCCCTTGTCCAACCAAAGCAGCTTGCTCACCGTTATCATGCGGGACCACCAGAGCGCGATTCGCCTTATCACACGCCAAGGTTGCGGGTAATACGCCTTTGACTGTACGCAATTCACCAGACAGAGCGAGCTCACCAATGAACTCGTGACTCAAAACTTTGCTTTCTGGCAATTGCTCAGAGGCGACCAAAATGCCAAGGGCAATCGGCAGATCGAAGCGCCCTCCCTCTTTCGGAAGATCGGCAGGAGCTAGGTTGACCGTGATACGCTTAGCTGGAAATTCAAATCTTGAATTGATGATTGCACTGCGCACGCGATCTTTAGACTCTTTGACCGTTGTCTCTGGTAATCCGACCAAAGAGAACCCTGGCATCCCGTTGCTGATATGCACCTCGACAGTGACCGCAGGTGCTTCGACACCGACGCTGGCGCGACTATGAATGATTGCGAGTCCCATAGCTTTCCTTTGTTATTGATTTAAAAGTATTCAGCCTGGGTATTCTTTCCTCACCAAAGCCATAAGATTGTTATATAACTTGGTGGAATTAGTTTTTAATGTGAAAAAAGAATGACATTTTGCTTGTCAGGAAACAGTTTTCTGTGATAACACTAGAGATAGATGGTTTTACATACGACAATCGACGAGAAAGCTCGGATTTTATGACACTAAACACACGCCTATACGCACTGATTAACCTGATTATCGTGGTCATTATTATGACGACGCGGGGGCGTGTGGATAAAAAATAGCCACAATTTTTTAAAACCCCCGCACTGACAAGTCCGGGGGTTTTTTCTAATTTATAGATTCGATTTTTATACTTTGAAGCATTTTCGGCTACGCCGATAGACAGGAAGAATGGGAGCACACGATGTGCAGCAACAAAAAAAATAGTTACCAAAATACCGGTAACCAGGGGGATTTACGATGAAAGGTGCAGAATTAGTCGTATCCGCTTTGAAGCAGCAGGGTATAGACACCGTATTTGGTTATCCAGGTGGTGCCATAATGCCAATCTACGATGCATTGTACGACGGTGGTGTGGAGCACATCCTATGTCGTCACGAGCAAGGTGCTGCAATGGCCGCCATAGGGATGGCGAGAGCCACTCAAGATGTTGCAGTATGTATGGCGACCTCTGGTCCTGGCGCCACTAACCTAGTCACCGGCCTTGCCGATGCATTTATGGACTCAATCCCCCTCGTTGCCATTACTGGCCAAGTCGCTAGCTCCCACATTGGTACTGATGCCTTCCAAGAAATGGATGTGATCGGTATGTCTCTCTCTTGTACTAAGCACAGCTACCTTGTTACTGACATTGAAGACCTTGCTCCAACCTTAGCAGAGGCCTTTGAAGTAGCTAAAACCGGTCGTCCAGGCCCAGTTATCGTTGATATTGCCAAAGATGTGCAACTTGCAGAAGCTCCAGTAGAAGTTCTTCCTTCTTTCACGCCACCAGCAATACCTGTGGCACCACAAGAAGCGATCGAGACGGCTCAACAAGTCCTTTCTCAAGCTACCCGCCCTGTTCTTTACGTTGGTGGTGGTGTTCAACTGGCAAAGGCAACCGATTCTGTTCGTGAGTTCCTGCGTCTTAATCCAATGCCAGCGGTTAGCACATTAAAAGGCTTAGGTACCATCGAGCGCGATGACCCACACTACCTAGGTATGTTAGGTATGCACGGCACCAAAGCGGCTAACTTAGTCGTTCAAGAATCCGACCTACTGATCGTAGTCGGCGCTCGCTTTGATGACCGAGTGACAGGCAAACTGGATACCTTTGCGCCACACGCAAAAGTCATCCACATCGATATTGATGCGGCAGAGATCCACAAGCTTCGTCATGCACACGCTCCATTGCGTGGTGACATAAACACTATTCTTCCTCAGTTAGAGCTGACTCAAGACATCAGCCCTTGGGTTCATCACTCTGAGAGCTTACGCAGCACGTTCAAATGGCGCTATGACCACCCTGGTGATCCAATCTTCGCACCACTGCTGCTTAAGCAACTTTCTGACATGATGCCGGATAGCTCAATTGTCTCGACCGACGTTGGTCAACACCAGATGTGGGCAGCACAGCACATTCAACCTCGTCAGCCGCAGAACTTCATCACCTCAGCTGGCTTAGGCACTATGGGCTTTGGTTTGCCTGCAGCGATGGGTGCAGCCGTTGCTCGCCCGGATGATCAATCAATCCTTATCTCAGGTGATGGTTCATTCATGATGAATGTTCAAGAGCTTGGGACACTTAAGCGTCGCCAGATCCCAGTGAAGATGGTGCTACTCAACAACTCGCGCCTTGGTATGGTTCGTCAATGGCAATCGCTATTCTTCGATGGTCGCCACAGTGAAACCATCCTAGACGACAACCCTGATTTCGTAATGCTCGCGAAAGCTTTCGATATTCCGGGCAAAACCATCACCAAGAAGGAAGAAGTTGAGCCAGCTATCAAAGAGATGCTTGAGAGCAAAACAGCTTACCTTCTGCATGTATTGATCGACGAAGAAGAGAACGTATGGCCACTTGTACCACCTGGTGCATCAAACAGTGATATGTTGGAGAACACGTAACATGGAAAGATATTTACTAGACATCAAAGCCGACGATAAGCCGGTACTGTTAGAGCGTGTTCTTCGTGTTATTCGTCACCGTGGCTTCATCGTTAAGCAGGTTGCTGGTACGCAGAACCATGAGAGCAAAATCGCGAGCGTTGAGATCATCGTTGATAGCGACCGCCCTATCTCTTTCTTGGTTAATCAGATTGAAAAGCTATGGGATGTACGCACTGTCGATGTGATCTCCATTAGCCGTAACGAACTACCAAACAATAACTTACAACAAAAGATTGGTGCATAAGGAAGCGCAAACATGACAGCAAAAACAGCAGACTACATTTGGTTTAATGGTGAGATGGTTCCTTGGGCTGAGGCGAACGTTCACGTCTTAACTCACGCTATGCACTACGGTACTTCAGTATTTGAAGGTGTTCGTTGCTACAACACTCCAAATGGCCCAATCATTTTCCGTCACCCAGAGCACGCTAAGCGCTTAAAAGACTCAGCCAAGATCTACCGCTTCCCTATTCCTTACACGGAAGAGGAGATCATGGAAGCCACACGCGAAACACTGCGTCAAAATAAGCTTGAGTCTGCCTACATCCGCCCTCTTGGCTTTGTCGGTAATGTTGGCCTAGGTGTATGTCCTCCAGAAAATACTGAGATGGACCTAATCATCGCCGCCTTCCCATGGGGTTCGTACCTAGGCGAAGAAGCTCTAGAAAACGGCGTAGATGCGATGATTTCAAGCTGGAATCGCGCAGCACCTAATACCATCCCAACCGCAGCAAAAGCGGGCGGTAACTACCTATCATCACTACTGGTTGGTGGTGAAGCTCGTCGTCACGGCTACGATGAAGGTATCGCACTAAGTGTCGATGGCTACCTTTCAGAAGGTGCTGGTGAGAACATCTTCGTCGTGAAAGACGGCGTGATCACAACGCCACCAGCAACCAGCGCAATCTTGCCTGGTATTACACGCGACAGCATCATGACTCTAGCCCGCGATCGCGGCTATGAAGTACGTGAAGCCAATATTGCACGTGAAGCGCTTTACCTAGCGGATGAAATATTCATGACAGGTACAGCCGCTGAAATCGTGCCAGTACGTACAGTTGATAAGATTGAAGTCGGTTGTGGTAAACGCGGCCCAATCACTAAAGTAATGCAAGACCTTTACTTTGGCCTATTCAACGGCACCACAGAAGATAAGTGGGGCTGGTTGGATTACGTTTACCCAGAACAAGCACCTTCAGCTCAATAATTTATAAGGAAGTAGCAAATGTCTTCGGCTCCAAAAATCAAATATCGCAGCGCAACTACAACTCACGGCCGCAACATGGCGGGTGCTCGTGCCCTTTGGCGTGCAACGGGTGTAAAAGATGATGACTTCGGTAAGCCAATCATCGCAGTTGTAAACTCATTCACTCAGTTTGTTCCAGGTCACGTTCACCTTAAAGATATGGGTCAACTGGTCGCGGGTGAAATCGAAAAAGCGGGCGGTATCGCTAAAGAATTCAATACCATTGCCGTCGATGATGGTATCGCGATGGGTCACGGCGGCATGCTTTACTCGCTGCCTTCACGTGAATTGATCGCTGACTCTGTAGAGTACATGGTCAATGCACACTGTGCCGATGCGATGGTATGTATCTCCAACTGTGACAAAATCACTCCGGGAATGATGATGGCAGCGATGCGCCTCAACATCCCAGTGATCTTTGTTTCTGGTGGCCCAATGGAAGCGGGTAAAACCAAGCTTTCTGATCAGATCATCAAACTAGACCTTGTTGATGCGATGATCCAAGGTGCCGATCCAACAGTTTCAGATGAGCAGAGTGAGCAGATCGAGCGTTCAGCTTGTCCAACTTGTGGTTCTTGTTCAGGCATGTTCACAGCAAACTCAATGAACTGTCTAACGGAAGCTCTAGGCCTATCTCAGCCAGGTAACGGCTCTATGCTAGCGACCCACGCTGACCGTGAGCAGCTATTCATCAATGCTGGTAAGCGCGTTGTTGAACTGACTAAGCGCTACTACGACCAAGGCGATGAATCAGCACTACCGCGCAACATCGCCAACCGCGCAGCCTTTGAGAACGCTATGGCGCTAGATATCGCAATGGGTGGTTCTAGTAACACGGTTCTTCACCTGCTAGCAGCAGCGCAAGAAGGTGAGATCGACTTTGATATGAACGACATCGATGAGATGTCACGTCGCGTTCCTCACCTATGTAAAGTGGCACCATCTACTCAAAAATACCACATGGAAGACGTACACCGCGCCGGTGGTGTCATGGCGATTCTGGGTGAGCTAGACCGCGCGGGCCTACTCAATGGCTCAACCAGTACCGTTCTTGGCATGACAATGCAGCAACAGCTTGCTGAATACGACATCATGCAAACTGAGAATGAAGACGTTCTTAAGTTCTTCCGTGCAGGCCCTGCAGGTATCCGTACCACTCAAGCCTTCTCTCAAGATTGCCGCTGGGATCGCCTAGATGACGACCGCACCGACGGTTGTATCCGCTCAAAAGAGAACGCATTTAGCCAAGAGGGTGGCCTAGCCGTTCTATCTGGTAATATCGCGGTTGACGGCTGTATCGTTAAGACGGCAGGTGTAGATGAAGAGAACCTTAAGTTCCAAGGTCCAGCTATCGTATTCGAAAGCCAAGATACAGCAGTAGAAGGTATCCTAGGTGGCAAAGTGAAAGCGGGTGAAGTGGTTGTTATCCGTTACGAAGGCCCTAAAGGTGGCCCTGGTATGCAAGAGATGCTGTACCCAACGACTTACCTGAAGTCTATGGGCCTAGGCAAATCTTGTGCATTGCTAACGGATGGCCGTTTCTCTGGTGGTACGTCTGGTCTATCTATTGGTCACGCCTCTCCAGAAGCAGCAAGTGGCGGTACTATTGGCCTTGTTCAAGATGGCGATATCATCACTATCGATATCCCTAGCCGTTCTATCTCGCTAGACGTTCCAGAAGAAGAGCTTGCTGCTCGTCGTGCGAAACAGGATGAGCTTGGCTGGAAACCAGCTGATCGCCAACGCGAAGTGTCATTCGCACTTAAAGCCTACGCAAGCATGGCGACCAGTGCCGACAAAGGCGCAGTGCGCGATAAGTCGAAGCTTGAGGGCTAATCTATGAGTGATGACACCTCAACGCCCCGTTTACAATCTGGTGCAGACTACCTGCGCCAGATATTAAGAGCTCCAGTTTATGAAGCGGCTATCGTTACGCCGCTGCAAGAGATGCCACGCCTGAGCGCACGTATCGGTAACCAGGTTCAGCTTAAGCGTGAAGACCGTCAGCCAGTTCACTCGTTCAAGCTGCGTGGTGCCTATAACATGGTATCCAGTCTTTCTGAACAACAGAAAGCTGCAGGTGTAATTGCAGCATCGGCAGGTAACCATGCTCAAGGCATGGCTCTGTCTGGCTCTAAGCTCGGTATTCAGACCACGATAGTGATGCCAAAAACGACTCCAGACATCAAAGTAGATGCGGTACGTGGCTTCGGTGGCAACGTGGTTCTGCACGGCAGCAACTTTGATGAAGCGAAGGCTGAAGCAGAACGCCTTTCAGCTGAGCACGGCTATACCTTTGTACCTCCCTTCGATCACCCATTAGTGATTGCAGGACAAGGCACCATGGGTATGGAGATGCTGCAGCAGAATGGTCATCTCGATTATATCTTTGTACCCGTTGGTGGTGGTGGTCTAGCCGCTGGTGTTGCAGTGCTGATTAAGCAGTTAATGCCAGAAATCAAAGTGATTGCAGTAGAGCCAGAGGATTCCTCTTGCCTCAAAGCAGCATTGGATGCCGGTGAGCCAGTAGTACTGGATCAGGTCAGTATGTTTGCTGATGGCGTTGCAGTTAAGCGCATTGGTGAAGAGACCTTCCGCCTATGCCAGCAGTACATCGATGGCCACATTGCCGTTTCTAGCGATGAGATCTGCTCTGCAGTAAAAGACATCTTTGAGGATACTCGTGCGATTGCCGAGCCTTCCGGTGCGCTTGCTCTGGCTGGTTTGAAGAAGTTTGCCGAGCAGAACCAACTACAAGGCAAGCAACTGGCAACGGTACTCTCTGGCGCCAACACCAACTTCCATGGTCTCCGTTATGTGTCAGAGCGTTGTGAACTTGGTGAGAAGCGCGAGGGTTTGCTTGCGGTGACAATTCCAGAACGCCAAGGCGCTTTCCTCGAGTTCTGCAATATCATAGGCGGCCGTGCTGTGACTGAGTTTAACTACCGTCATAACGACGATAGTCTAGCGAATATCTTCGTAGGTGTACGCCTCAATGGTGGTCAGGAAGAGCTCGATAGCATTATCTCTGACCTTCGTGAGGGCGGTTATCCGGTAGTCGACCTCTCAGATGATGAGATGGCGAAGCTGCATATCCGCTATATGATTGGTGGTAAGCCATCCAAGCCATTGAAAGAGCGCTTGTACAGCTTTGAGTTCCCAGAATACCCAGGAGCTCTGATCAAGTTCCTAGATACACTGGGTACGCACTGGAACATCAGCCTGTTCAACTACCGTAATCACGGTGCCGACTATGGTCGTGTTCTGTGTGGGTTTGAGTTGAGTGACGACGACCTTGCACAGTTCTCAACTCACCTGCGTGAGCTGGGCTACCAATGCAAAGATGAAACCGATAACCCTTCGTACAAGTTCTTCTTGTCCTAACAGATTGTTATCTAATAAAAAGAGCGAGCATTGACTCGCTCTTTTTGATCTTAACTATAAAAATCGTTCAACTAGATCGCCTTGCGATGATCCAACCAATCTCGATGCAATTGATCACTGGATCCTAAGTAATTCACCATCCACTCGATCAACTTATGATTATCGTCTTTGCGCCACACAAGGCAGCACTGACTAAGAGGGCTCGGCTCCGGCAATATTTTCTCCACCAGCAAGCCTTGTTCAATGATAGGGGCAGCAATATGGCGTGGCATATAGCCAACCCCTACTCCATTCTTAAGGCATTCAATAGCACTGTACCAATTAGGCAGCAGCAAGCGCCTTTGATTGGCGTAGTGACCCGTATGACGCTTGGGCAATACGCTCGAGGTGTCATCTAAACAAATAGCTGGGAACTGACTAACAAAGGTCTCATCAAGGTTCTGCTCTCGCACACACGGGTGACTTGGTGACATAACAAATGCCCAATCGAGCGGCCCCATCTCTTTAACCTCAAAGTCACC
Source organism: Vibrio sp. R11-SG3-ISO9 (assembly GCF_059834255.1). Lineage (NCBI taxonomy): Bacteria > Pseudomonadati > Pseudomonadota > Gammaproteobacteria > Vibrionales > Vibrionaceae > Vibrio > Vibrio sp. R11-SG3-ISO9. The sequence goes on along the minus strand of NZ_JCBDGU010000031.1, from coordinate 50,871 downwards.
ACCCACCGGAATTGCAGAAGTGGCACCAATCACAATATCGGCACGTCCCTGAGCGATCGCCTCCCAAGAGCCATTGAACACCTCCATGTTGATCTGCAGTTCAGCAAAATCAAAGGTCTCATAAAACTCTTCAATCATCGGCTTCATCTTGTCGAGCTTAACCACGTTATCTAGGGTTAAGCGCAGAGTCTTTTTCCACCCTCGGGCTGCTCGCTTGGTCTGGGCACTCACCTCCTCCATCTGGCGCAACAGAGAGCGCGCCTCTTCGATAAACACCTCTCCGGCAGGTGTCAGCTCAACCTTTCTCGGCAGGCGCTTAAACAACAGCACACCAAGCTCTTGCTCTATCTGACGAACCCCGTAGCTGATCGCTGATGGCACTTTGTGCAGTTGTTCAGCCGCAGCCGTAAAACTTCCCAACCTCGCCACAGTGTCGAGCATTTCTAACGATGATTTAGAGAACATAATCCTTCAATTTTTTTGATTAATAACCACATATTTTAGCGTTTTATTTTAACAAAGCAGAAAAATAGAATGTCAGCGTACATAAAACGGGCATGACGTCACCCAACAACAAACAATAATTTTGATGATAAATACATCACTACAACAGCTTAATGGCATTTTATGAATATTTCTAAGTTTCAGCTGACCTACCTTGCAGTTCTGTCCATGCTAGGTTTCATCGCGACCGATATGTATCTACCTGCATTTAAGGCAATGGAGATCGACTTTGCAACCGGCCCAGAGCAGATTGCCCTATCTCTAACGGTATTCCTTGGCGGCATGGCAATGGGTCAGCTTCTTTGGGGTCTTGCCAGCGATAAATATGGCCACCGCAACACGCTAGCTGTCGGTCTAGTTCTGTTTACGGCAGCATCATTTGGTTTGGCTTTCAGCACTGAGGTTTGGCAACTACTGACACTGCGCTTTATCCAAGCGATCGGTGTCTGCGCTCCTGCTGTGATCTGGCAAGCGATGGTAATCAAGCGCTACTCACAAAGCAGCAGCCAACAAATTTTTGCAACCATCATGCCTTTGGTAGCGCTATCTCCTGCACTGGCGCCTCAACTGGGTGTGCTTCTAGCGGATAATTTTGGTTGGCACAGCATCTTCATTACTCTAACTCTAATGGGCGCGCTATTGGTTGCAACCACTATGGCTCAACCAAAAGAGCAACCAGAGGTAAAACAAACCTCCGTTAAATCTGATATTAAGGCGCTAGTTAAATCTAAGCCTTACTTGGGCAATGTACTGATGTTCGCCTCAGCATCGGCAGCCTTCTTTGCCTACCTAACGGGTATGCCAGAGATCATGGCTCAGCTAGGTTATGAAGCAAAAGACATTGGCCTAAGCTTTATCCCACAGACGATTGCGTTTATGGCGGGTGGCTACTTTGGTAAGCAAGCGGTGAAGAAATACGGCGATGGTGTGGTGCTGCGTAACCTAGTGGGTCTGTTCAGTGTGGCAGCAATGCTTATCTTCATCGCCTCACAGTGGGAACTGACGTCAATCTGGCCTTTACTTGCACCATTCTGTCTGATTGCTGTGGCAAATGGTGCTATGTATCCGATTGTAGTAAACCGCGCGCTATCAAGTGCTAAGCAGAGCCCAGCGACGGCTGCAGGTCTACAGAACAGCTTACAGATCTGTATTAGCAGCCTAGCGAGTGCACTGGTTGCAGCAATGGCAAGCCAAGCACTGAGCGTTACCGGTGTCGCTATCGTGATCTGTCTAGGTGGCTTATGGTTTGGTTACATCTTCTCAAATAAAGAGCTGTCTCAGCACTTCTCTGCGCCGGATAACTCGCGCGTAGTCGCTGAAGACAACCAAGACTAGCCTGCTCATTCATTCAAAACCCAAAAGAGCGAGTTTAATACTCGCTCTTTTCTTCTCTCATAGAACTCAATCAGCTCTCATTCTCCACCACTTCCAGCGCTGGCGCCTTATGGCGACTGTACTCATCGTAGTTAATTACACGGCTACGCCCCATATCCTTGGCCATGTACAACGCACTGTCTGCCATCTTAACCAAAGATTCTGTATCAGAAGCTGGCTTAGGGTAAGTCGCGACACCAATAGAAACGCCCAGCTGCCCTAGAGATAAGCCTTTGTGTTCCAGGTGCATCGAGCGCACGGCATCACATAGACCTTGAGCAAACTCCGTCGCTTGTTGCATAGAATAGTGCGGCAGCAACACCGCCAACTCTTCCCCACCAAGGCGACAAGCAATCTCATCTTCACTAACACTCTGCTTGAGTAGTGCACTGATCTCTTTTAGTACAAAGTCGCCCGCGTCATGACCAAAGTTGTCATTGAAGCGTTTGAAGTGATCCAAATCGAGCATTAATAGCGATAGTGGCTGCTCGCTGGTGGCTGAATTCATCGAGTGTTCTTCCAGTTTTTGCTCGAAGAAGCGACGGTTGAATAGACCAGTGAGTGGATCGCTGAGGGCCTGAGAGCGCAGTTTCTCTTGTAGGCTCAGATTAGCCAGTGCCAAGCCTAGGTGCTCAGACACACTAAAAGCCAGTTGCTCGGTAATAGGGTCAATCTTGATGTGACCTTGGCCAAAATAGAGATGCATAATGCCAATGGTGTTGCCATGCGCGGTCAATGGAATGCACAGGGTTTGGTTGTTTTCCATCTCGTGCATGTGTCCGCAGGTCAACGAGTGGAAGTCATCATTGGATTGATGTGGGCGTCCCTTGCGCAGAGACCAGCACTCTTCAGGCGCAAAGCTTGAGCTACCCGGCCAAGTTTCGCCCCAGTCTAGCTGGGTAATTAATTGGTTACGTGAGGCACGCATCAGTGAAACACTGCCGTTAATGTTGCCAAGGATTCTCGGCAAGATATCAGAGACGATTTGTTGCGCTTCAACCATGTTGTTACACGCCGCCAGCATGTTAGCTAAGCGGTGCATCAACTCAATCTCATGAGTACGCTGACGGATGCGCTCATCTTGCTTCTTCTGCTCTTCTTCAACGCGGTGAGTGATCTGGCGGTTGCTAACGTAAGAGGTACCGATCAAGAAGCTCAAACTCAGTAGCACCATACCAATCAGAATGCCCATCAGCTGGAAGTTCATCTGCTTAAGCTGATGCATTGGCGAGGAGATCACCACCACAAAGTCTTTGCCCTGCACACTCTCCTTTTGCGAGTAGTAAATACGGTCAATAGAGGTAACCGTGCTAAAGCGTACATCGCTACCATTGCCATGCTTCAGCGCCTGCTGAAATTCGGGACGATCACTATGATTTTCAACCCGAGCAAGCGCATGGTCAGAGAGATCGGTATCACCAATCACAACCCCTTGTGGGTCGATGACTTGAATTCTTAGTCGTGTATTGGCTTGGGTAAGGTCGCCAATGTAATCATCAATATCGGTATCAGCCGTAAACGAGCCGCTATCCTCGCGAATCTCATAGATCACATCCGACATTAACGAGACCAAATGCTCGCGCTCGTTCTCAACCACCAGCTTTTCCAACGTCACGTAAAAGCCGTACAGCCCAATCAGCATTGAAAAAGATAAGATGATGATCGGCATGGTCTGCCACTTTTTTTCAACCAATCTCATTATCTCTATTTCACCTTAACTTTACAGAACCCCAACCCGAATAATAACAATACAACAACAAAATACAATTGGAGCGTTGATGAAATTATTAGCAGCGCACAATAAAAAGAGCCAGTTACTCACGTAACTGGCTCTTTCATATATCTATTGTTCAATAATCGATGCGATTATTTTTTCTTCACTGGACGCTGCCAGTTTGCAATCTTGCGCTCTTTAGCGCGGCTGATCACTAGTTCGCTCTCAGCAACATCACGAGTAACTGTTGAACCTGCACCAACTGTTGCACCATTGGCAATCGTCACAGGAGCAATCAACTGGCTATCAGAGCCAACAAACACGTCATCGCCAATGATGGTCTTGAACTTGTTCGCGCCGTCATAGTTACAAGTAATAGCACCTGCACCTACGTTAACGCGTTGACCAATCTCTGCATCGCCAAGATAAGTCAGGTGGTTCGCCTTAGAGCCTTCACCTAGACGCGTATTCTTCACTTCAACGAAGTTACCCACATGCGAGTCATTGCGCATGTCTGCACCAGGACGCAGGCGAGTAAATGGACCAACCGTACAGTCTTCACCAACAGTCGCGCCTTCAATTACGCTGTATGGGCGAATCACAGTGTTGTCGTCGATCTCACAATCTTTCAGCACACAACCAGCACCGATCGTCACGTTATCGCCAATGCTTACGCTACCTTCGATGATCACGTTAACATCAATCTCAACGTCCATACCGCACTGCAGTTCACCACGTAAATCAAAACGGCTTGGGTCACGCAGCATAACGCCCTGCTTTAGCAGTTTGTCTGCTTGTTCTACTTGGTAAGCACGCTCTAGACGAGCAAGTTGAGAGCGATCGTTAACGCCCTCAACTTCGATAGGGCTGTTTGGATGTACCGCTTCTACCGCACGACCTTCATCGTGAGCTGCTGCGATAACGTCTGTTAGGTAGTACTCGCCTTGTGCGTTGTCATTGCTTAGACCAGACAACCAGCGTTTAAGATCGCCACCCGTAGCAACCATAACGCCCGTGTTGATCTCTTTGATAAGCTTCTGCTCATCTGTCGCATCTTTTTGCTCAACTATCGCAACCACTGGACCATTCTTACGAATAATACGGCCGTAACCTGTTGGGTTATCTAATACAACAGTCAGCAGCGCAATGCCGCCAGTTGGTTGTGCATCTAATAGGTTTTCAATGGTTTCAGCTGAGATCAGTGGAACATCACCGTACAGAACCAGCACTTTCTCATCATCAGCAAAGTGCGCTGACGCTTGATCGACTGCGTGACCTGTACCTAGTTGCTCCGCTTGTAGCGCCCAGTTAACTTGCTCTTCAGCAAGAGTCGCTTTCATCTGGTCGCCACCGTGGCCGTAAACAAGGTGGATGTTTTGTGCACCCAAGCCGTTACAAGTATCGATAACGTGTTTAACCATTGGCTTACCCGCAAGGGTATGTAGCACCTTTGGTGTGTTTGAGTACATGCGAGTGCCTTTACCCGCCGCGAGGATAACCGCGCTGAAATTCATTGGAACAACCTATCTGACGTTATTTTAGTTAAGACGATATTGTAACCGTTTTTAGCTAACAAATTAAATAATCTGATGATTTAACACATATGGCTTATCCAAAAATGCAAAAAGGCGACCCTTAGGTCGCCTTTATCTCAGTATCGATAATTTCTATAAAATTAACGACGCTGTTTTGTCAGTTCGATAACTCGTAACTGAGCAATGGCTTTAGCCAGTTCACCGGCCGCTTGTGCGAAGTCCATGTCGCCATGCTGATTTTGGATATTCTCCACAGCCTTGCGCTTAGCTTCTTCCGCCTTTGCTGCGTCTAGCTCTTCACCACGGATAGCTGTATCAGCCAGTACAGTCGCTGTACCAGGTTGAACTTCTACCATACCACCAGAAACATAAATGATTTCTTCGTGGCCGTGCTGCTTAACAATACGCACCATACCAGGCTTGATAGCGGTCAGCAGCGGTGTGTGACCATGGAAAATACCAAGTTCACCTTCGCTACCGGTCACCTGAAACGTCTCAACAAGACCAGAGAAAAGCTTTTTCTCTGCACTTACTACGTCTAGGTGAAAGGTTATTGCTGCCATATCGCCTCCTAGTTAGCCTTATAGCTTCTTAGCATTCTCAATAGCTTCGTCGATAGTACCGCAGTACATGAACGCTTGCTCTGGAATGTCATCGTATTCACCGTCTAGTAGACCTTTGAAGCCACGTAGAGTCTCTTTAAGAGGTACGTAAACGCCTGGGTCACCTGTAAATACTTCCGCTACGTGGTAAGGCTGAGTTAGGAACTTCTCAATCTTACGAGCACGAGATACAACTTGCTTATCTTCTTCAGATAGCTCGTCCATACCTAGAATAGCAATGATGTCTTTAAGCTCTTTGTAACGCTGAAGTGTACGTTGTACGCCTTGAGCGATATCGTAGTGCTCTTGACCAACTACTAGTGGATCTAGTTGACGTGAAGTTGAATCTAGCGGGTCGATCGCTGGGTATAGACCCATAGCTGCGATGTTACGGTTAAGTACAACCGTTGCATCCAAGTGCGCGAACGTTGTTGCTGGAGATGGGTCAGTCAAGTCATCCGCAGGTACGTATACCGCCTGTACAGACGTGATAGAGCCTTGCTTAGTTGACGTGATACGCTCTTGTAGAACACCCATTTCTTCAGCTAGTGTAGGTTGGTAACCTACCGCAGAAGGCATACGGCCTAGAAGTGCTGATACCTCAGTACCTGCAAGCGTGTAACGGTAGATGTTATCTACGAATAGTAGAACGTCACGACCTTCGTCACGGAAACGCTCTGCCATTGTTAGACCAGTCAGTGCAACACGTAGACGGTTACCTGGTGGCTCGTTCATCTGACCGTAAACCATCGCTACTTTAGATTCTTCAGGTTTTTCAACGTTTACAACGCCTGCTTCCTGCATCTCAAAGTAGAAATCGTTACCTTCACGAGTACGCTCACCTACACCTGCAAATACAGATAGGCCAGAGTGCTGAAGTGCGATGTTGTTGATAAGTTCCATCATGTTAACGGTCTTACCTACACCTGCACCACCGAATAGACCGATTTTACCACCCTTAGCGAATGGACAAACCAAGTCGATTACTTTAACACCTGTTTCTAGAAGTGCTGTCTCGTTAGACTGCTCTTCGTAGCTAGGCGCTTCGCGGTGAATTGCGTAGTGCTCTTCTGCACCGATTTCACCACACTCATCAATCGCGTCACCTAGAACGTTCATGATACGACCTAGGGTCTTAGTACCTACTGGTACTGAGATTGGCGCGCCAGTATTTTCTACTGTCAAACCACGACGTAAACCATCAGAGCTACCCATTACGATTGCGCGAACTACGCCACCGCCAAGTTGTTGCTGAACTTCAAGAACTAGACGTTCTTTAGCTTCAGTAACGTTCAGAGCGTCGTATACACGTGGTACTTCACCCTGTGGGAACTCTACGTCGACTACTGCACCGATGATCTGTACGATCTTACCTGTAGCCATCGTTAATCCTCTAACTATTTAGTTTTACCTAAGCTTTAACCGAAAAAGCGATTAAACCGCTGATGCGCCTGAAACGATCTCAGAAAGTTCTTGTGTGATTGCCGCTTGACGGGCTTTGTTGTACACAAGTTCTAAGTCATCAATTAGGTCGCTAGCGTTGTCTGTTGCAGCTTTCATAGCAATCATTCGAGCCGCTTGCTCACAAGCAAGGTTCTCTACCACACCTTGGTACACTTGAGATTCGACGTAACGAACCAATAGTGCATCTAGTAGTGGTTTTGGCTCAGGCTCATAAATGTAGTCCCAAGCATGATTGCGCTGCATGTCTTCGCTATCCGATTTAGGCAAAGGAAGTAATTGATCGATCGTTGGTTCTTGTACCATAGTGTTTTCAAACTTGTTGAACACTACGAACAGGCGATCCAATTCACCTTCATCATATTTCTTCAGCATTACGCTTACAGAACCGATCAAGTCTTCAAGGCTTGGGCTATCGCCTAGGCCAGAAACTTGAGCCGCTACTTTCGCGCCGCTGTTGTTGAAAAATGCTGTTGCTTTTGAACCGATAATTGCCAGTTCAACGTCAGCACCTTTCTCAGACCAGTCTTTCATGTCTAACATAGCTTTCTTGAACAAGTTTATGTTCAAGCCGCCACATAGACCACGGTCTGTAGAAACGATGATGTAACCAACACGTTTGGCTTCACGTTCCTCAAGATAAGGATGCTTATACTCAAGGCTACCGTTAGCCAAATGACCGATCACTTTACGCATTGTTTCTGCATATGGACGAGTAGCTTCCATTGCGTCTTGAGAACGACGCATTTTTGAAGCTGCTACCATTTCCATTGCTTTCGTAATCTTCTGTGTGCTTTTAACACTACCGATTTTATTACGTATCTCTTTTGCGCCGGCCATCGTTACTCTCCGTTAATGGTATGAGGTGACCCTAAGGCCACCCACCAATTACCAGGTCTGGGTTGCTTTGAAATCGTCAGCAAGCTTCTTCAGCTCAGCTTCGATATCATTGTTGTAAACACCCGTTTTGTCGATCTGCGTTGCAAGATCGGCATAGTGACTGCGAGCATACGATAGTAAAGCAGCTTCAAAGTCTAGAAGCTTAGAAAGCTCTACGTCTTGAAGGTAACCACGCTCTGCAGCGAAGATTACTAGTGCTTGGTCAAATACAGACATTGGAGCGTACTGCTTCTGCTTCATTAGTTCTGTAACTTTTTGACCGTGGTCTAGCTGCTTCTTAGTCGCTTCATCAAGGTCAGACGAGAACTGTGCGAATGCCGCAAGTTCACGGTACTGTGCTAGAGCTGTACGGATACCGCCAGATAGCTTCTTGATGATTTTAGTCTGCGCTGAACCACCTACACGAGATACTGAGATACCTGGGTCAACAGCTGGACGTACGCCCGCGTTGAATAGCTCAGTTTGTAGGAAGATCTGACCATCGGTAATCGAGATTACGTTCGTCGGTACGAATGCAGATACGTCACCAGCTTGTGTTTCGATGATAGGAAGAGCAGTTAGAGAACCTGTCTTACCTTTCACTTCACCGTTAGTGAACTTTTCTACGTACTCTTCGCTTACACGAGCTGCACGCTCTAGTAGACGAGAGTGAAGGTAGAATACATCACCCGGGAATGCTTCACGGCCTGGTGGACGCTTAAGTAGTAGCGAGATCTGACGGTAAGCTACCGCTTGCTTAGATAGATCATCATAAACAATCAGTGCGTCTTCACCGCGATCACGGAAGTATTCACCCATCGCACAACCTGCGTATGGCGCTAGGTATTGTAGCGCTGCAGATTCAGAAGCAGATGCAACAACAACGATAGTGTTTTCTAGCGCGCCGTGCTCTTCTAGTTTGCGAACTACGTTAGCGATAGTCGATGCTTTCTGACCGATTGCTACGTAGATAGAGAAAATACCAGAATCTTTTTGGTTGATAATCGCATCGATCGCCATCGCTGTTTTACCAGTCTGACGGTCACCGATTACTAGCTCACGCTGACCACGACCGATTGGGATCATTGAGTCAACAGACTTGTAACCAGTTTGTACAGGTTGGTCTACCGATTTACGGTCGATTACACCTGGTGCAATTACTTCTACAGGCGAAGTCAGTTTCGCTTCGATAGGACCTTTACCATCAATTGGCTCACCTAGTGTGTTTACAACACGACCAAGTAGTTCTGGACCTACTGGCACTTCAAGAATGCGGCCAGTACCTGTAACTTTCATGCCTTCCTGAAGGTCAGCATATGGGCCCATTACAACAGCACCAACCGAATCACGGTTCAAGTTAAGTGCTAGTGCGTAGCGGCCACCCGGTAGTTCAATCATTTCACCTTGCATCACGTCCGTTAGGCCGTGAATGCTAAGAATACCATCGCTTACCGATACGATAGTACCCTCGTTGCGAGCTTCACTAACAACGTCGAAAGATTCGATACGTTGTTTAATTAGATCGCTAATTTCCGTGGAATTAAGTTGCATGCTCCAATCCCCATTAAGACTGCAATGCATCGCTCAGGCGGTCTAGACGACCACGAGCTGAGTTATCGATGACTAGGTCTCCGGCTCGAATAATAACTCCACTAAGTAGAGTCTCATCTATACTGCAATTCAGCTGAACTTTGCGCTCTAGGCGCTGTTCCAATTTGCTGCTGATATCTGCCAGTTGTTCTTTAGAAAGTTCTACTGCTGAAGTTACTTCAACGTCGATCTCTTTCTCGTGCTCTTTTTTCAGAGCGAAAAACTCGTGACATACATCTGGAAGAGCCTTAAGTCGGCCATTCTCTGCCATCACTTTGATAAAGTTTTGGCCATGTGCATCAAATTGTTCGCCGCAGATTACAATGAAAATTTCAGCTAGCTTGCTGGCAGTTGTTGAACTGTTCAGTAGGCTAACAATATCATCGTTTTGTGCGACCTCGGCTGCGAAAGTAAGCATTTGACCCCATTGGTCTAGCTCGCCCTTCTCAACCGCAAAGTCAAAGGCTGCTTTAGCATAGGGGCGTGCGATTGTAGTCAAATCAGACATATTCAGCCCCTTGCATTAAAGTTTTGCAGTAATGTTGTCAAGAACATCTTTGTGTACTTCTTGGTCGATAGTACGTTCAAGGATTTTCTCAGCACCAGCAATTGCCAGAGTTGCGACTTGTTTGCGCAGGTCATCACGTGCACGTTTACGTTCAGCTTCAAGTTCAGCTTCTGCTTGAGCAAGAATCTTCTGGCGTTCTGCCTGAGCTTCTTCACGAGCTTCATCTAGAATTTGTGCTTTACGCTTATTTGCCTGATCAATAACCTCAGTTGCAGTGCGCTTCGCTTCTTTCAGTTGTTCAGAAGCGTTGGCTTGTGCCAGGTTCAAATCTTTAGCAGCACGTTCAGCTGCTTGTAGACCGTCAGCAATTTTCTTCTGACGCTCTTCAATTGCTTGCATGATTGGTGGCCATACATATTTCATGCAGAACCAAACAAACATAGAAAAAGCAATCGCTTGACCTAGCAGAGTTGCGTTCATATTCACAACAGCTACCCCTCTATTCGGACTTAGTGTTAATCAATGACAAACCTGAGTTTGTCTGAAGTTAAAAGTGATTAACCTAGTTGACCAACGAATGGGTTTGCGAAAGTGAATAGAAGTGCGATTACGATACCGATCATTGGAACCGCATCCAGTAGACCTGCGATGATGAACATCTTAACTTGAAGCATAGGAGCCATTTCAGGTTGACGTGCAGCACCTTCTAGGAATTTACCACCAAGAATTGCAAAACCAATTGCAGTACCTACGGCACAAAGACCAACAATAATAGCAACAGCAATTGCTGAAAAACTTAGTACAGTTTCCATTTACGTTCTCCGATTAACATTAATAGTTAGAATAAAGCTTAAAAATTTTTTTTAGTGATCACTATCTTCGTGGGCCATTGATAGGTAAACAATTGTCAACATCATGAAAACAAATGCTTGAATCAAAATAACCAAGATGTGGAAGATAGCCCAAGGTAGAGCACCTACCCATTGTAAGTACCACGGTAGCATCGCTGCGATAAGAATGAATACAACCTCACCCGCAAACATGTTACCAAACAAACGCATACCTAGAGATAGTGGCTTCGCTAGTAACGAAATTACCTCAAGTACCAAGTTGAATGGAATCATAATTGGGTGATTGAATGGGTGTAATGCCAATTCTTTAGCAAACCCGCCAAGCCCTTTCACTTTGATGCTGTAGTAGATCATCAGAGCGAAAACGCCCAAAGCCATTGCCATGGTGATGTTAACATCAGCTGTAGGAACCACTTTCAGGTAAGGGATACCTAGCCAATGCTCTGCAGGATATGGTAAGAAATCAATAGGCACTAGGTCCATCAAGTTCATTAAGATAATCCAGCAGAATATAGTCAGTGCTAGTGGAGCGATCAGCGGGTTGCGACCATGGAAAGTTTCTTTAACGTTGTCACCAACGAATTCCACTACCATTTCGACAAAACACTGAAGCTTACCAGGTACACCTGCTGTTGCTTGCTTTGCTACTGAGCGAAATACCCAAAGGAATAACGCACCAGTTAGTACAGAGAAGAACAGACTGTCTATATGTACGTTCCAGAAACTTGTCTCCTCTACAAAACCTAGCTTGGCTAAAGACAGGTTCTGTAAGTGGTGTTCAATGTATCCGGATGCTGTTGCCGCAGCCATAACTCGTCCTATTTCTTATTGTTAATGAAAAGCACTGGCGCAAAGATATTAATACCGAGAGCCAGTAAATAGGTCAGTTTGAGGGGAATTAATTCCACCTGCATATACATGTAGACAATAGAGAATAGTAAAACTGTGATTAAGATTTTTAATGCTTCGCCTGCATAGAACGACGCTGCAACCAGTTTTGTCGCACGCGCCCCACAAAAGAGAAAAGCACACACACAAAACACCACATTGGCAATGACAAAAATACCGCCACCCACCAGTGAAGCAAAACCCCAATCAGGATTAACAGCTAAACCTAACCCCACCGCCACTAATATAACCGCGCTAAGCTCGATCAATAACATTTGCTTTGCAAGCACTCGTCCTGGTCTTGCTAACGCCGCTACCATGTATTCGTTCCTCTTTTAAGCCCACTTACCACCGCTTAAAAGCGTGCTGAGAAATTGGCGAAAATTATACGTTCAGCCAAACTGATTGCAATAAAAACGCAGCAATCATTTACATTTTTGTATACAAACCGACAACTTTCGTACGAAAATTATTGTTTATTACATTATTGACCTAAGTCAATTATCTCATTTAGTCCTCTAGCTTGGCAATAAGTTGCTCTAATTTGTGAGGCTCATCAAGTGTAATCGTCACTTTTGACTTTCCTGTACCAGTTCGGACAATTGTAACGTTTGCTTGCAATTTTTCCGTTAGTCTTCGTGAAAGTTCGATGGCTTCTTGGTCTTGCGGCTGAGTTTCCGCTTCAACCTCTGGTTTTAGGCACTTTTTGACAAGTTGCTCGGTCTGGCGAACCGTCAATTGCTTGCGTGCAGCGGTGTTCGCTGCCTCGACTTGTTGCTCACCTTCGAGCGCCAACAATGCACGAGCATGACCCATTTCAAGCTGCTTAGTCACCACCAACTCTTTCACTGGTGCTGCTAGCTGATTGAGGCGTAGAAGGTTACTCACTGTAGTGCGTGACTTACCAATCACCTCTGCCACCTTCTGGTGTGTCAGCTCAAACTCGTTCTGTAGACGTTCTAGCGCTTGCGCCTCTTCGATGACATTCAAGTCTTCACGCTGAATGTTCTCAATCAGAGCCATCGCGATTGCCGCGCGATCTTCAACCTTTTTCACCAAACATGGCACCTGCTTTAGGCCTGCTTGGCGAGCTGCACGCCAACGACGCTCACCAGCAATGATCTCATAATGATCTTGCGACAGTGGACGCACAACGATCGGCTGGATGATACCTTGAGATTGAATCGATGCCGCTAACTCTTCAAGCGCGTCTGGCGCCATGTCTTTACGTGGCTGATAGACACCTGGCTTCAAGCTGCCAATCGCAAGTTCGGTTAACTCACCATCAGCAGAGAGAGCCTGACTATGAGAAGCGACTTGCTGTTTTTCACGAGCCATTGAGCTAGTTGCAAGTAATGCATCTAGCCCTTTTCCTAAACCACGTTTAGACATTGAGCGAATTCCTTTGGTTTGATTTAAACTGGGACTTCTTCACGACGTAACATCTCGCCAGCGAGTGCCAAGTAGGCCTTTGCTCCGGCGGAGTATTTGTCGTAGTACATCGCTGGTTTGCCATGGCTTGGAGCCTCAGCAAGACGTACATTTCTAGGGATCACAGTTCGGTAGACCTTGCTACCAAAATGCTTCTTGAGTTGATCAGATACTTCATTCGACAAGCGGTTGCGAGGATCATACATAGTACGAAGTAAGCCTTCGATCTTCAGATTCTCATTCACAACAGCTGCCAGTTTACTGATGGTATCCATCAAGGCAGTTAAACCCTCTAACGCAAAGTATTCACACTGCATCGGAACCAAAACAGAGTCCGCCGCAGCCATCGCATTAATTGTAAGAAGGTTTAGAGAAGGGGGGCAATCAATAAAGATGAAATCATAGTTATCGCGAACTGACGCGAGGGCATTCTTGAGCCTCACTTCACGCGCAAACACTTCCATCAACTTGATTTCAGCCGCGGTAACATCACCGTTGGCTGCGATGAGATCGTAGTTTCCCGACGTACTGCGGCAAACTACCTCATCAAAAGGTGTGTCTTCAACCAATAAATCGTAAGCAGTTGCTTCAACCTGATACTTGTCGACACCGCTTGCCATAGTGGCATTACCCTGTGGATCGAGATCGACAACCAAAACTTTGCGCTTAGTGGCGGCCATAGAGGCTGCCAAATTAATGCAAGTTGTTGTTTTTCCTACACCACCTTTCTGGTTGGCAATTGCTACAATTCTACCCACTATGGCCTCGCTGATTATCCCTGACGCGATAACGTTACTAGATGACGCTCTCCATCAAGCTCTGGAACTTGCAAAGCTTTGATGTCAGTTACTGAACACCAGTCCGGTAACTGGTCCATTTCGTCTCTAGGATGTTGTCCTTTAAGAGCCAAAAATACACCGGATTGCTCTTTAGGTAAATGATGACACCACTCAACCATGTCTGTCATTGATGCAAATGCACGACTGAGCACAGCGTCAAACTTTTCTTCTGGCTGGAACTCTTCAACGCGACTTTGAACAGGTGTCACGTTGTCGATACCCAACTCATGTACGACTTGCTTGATAAAACGAATACGCTTTCCAAGGCTATCCAACAAGAAAAACTCACAATCAGGATTCATAATTGAGAGCGGGATACCAGGAAGGCCTGGACCCGTACCGACATCAATAAAACGCTTGCCCTGTAAGTGAGTGCTGACAATGATGCTATCTAAGATATGTTTCACCATCATGTCCATCGGGTCGCGAACCGAAGTTAGGTTATACGCCTTATTCCATTTATTGAGCAGTTCAACGTAACCAACCAGTTGGCCACGTTGTTTATCTGATACTTCTAGGTCGGTCTGACTGATCAGGTGATCCAGTTTTTCGCGTAGTGCGCTCATTATGCTTCCTCACCTTTCTTCAGTAGGCCATGTTTCTTCAAGTAAACCAGTAGGATAGAGATTGCAGCCGGCGTAATACCTGAAATTCGAGAGGCAATACCAATCGACTCTGGCTTCGCCGTCGACAATTTCAGTACGACTTCGTTAGATAGACCTTTTACTTGGCTGTAATCAAGATCAACAGGCAGTTTGGTGTTTTCGTGACGCAGCGACTTTTCGATCTCATCTTGCTGACGCTGAATGTAACCCTCGTATTTCACTTGGATTTCAACCTGTTCTGCAGCTTGTTGATCGTCTAAAGCTGGAGCAAAACGATCCAGAGCCGTCAGTTGTGAATAAGTCATTTCTGGACGACGCAGAAGATCCTCACCGCTCGCTTCACGCGACATTGGCGTTTTTAGGATCTGGTTAAGTGCATCGATGTCTTCAGATTTCGGGTTAATCCAAGTCTCTTTCAGGCGCTGACGCTCTTTTTCCATGTTGTCGATTTTCTCGTTGAAACGCGCCCAGCGCGCATCGTCAATCAAACCAAGTTCACGAGATTTCTCCGTCAAACGGATATCGGCGTTGTCTTCACGCAGTAACAGACGGTATTCAGCACGAGAGGTAAACATGCGGTACGGTTCTTTAGTACCCATGGTTGATAGGTCGTCAATCAATACGCCCATGTAAGCCTGATCACGACGTGGGCTCCAACCTTCTTTGCCTTGAGTAAACAGGCTTGCGTTCAAACCGGCCATTAAGCCTTGCGCTGCTGCTTCTTCGTAGCCCGTGGTACCGTTGATTTGACCCGCAAAGAACAGACCCTTGATAAACTTAGTCTCGTAAGTCTGTTTTAAATCACGTGGGTCAAAGAAATCGTACTCAATTGCGTAGCCTGGACGCACGATGTGTGCATTTTCGAAGCCTTTCATTGAGCGAACAATCTGCACCTGAACATCGAATGGCAAGCTGGTCGAGATACCATTTGGGTATAGCTCGTGCGTGGTTAGGCCTTCCGGCTCGATGAAAATCTGGTGGCTGTTCTTATCTGCAAAACGCATCACCTTATCTTCGATTGAAGGACAGTAACGTGGGCCGATACCTTCAATCACGCCCGCATACATTGGGCTACGGTCTAGGTTATTGCGAATCACTTCATGAGTAGATTCGTTCGTGTGCGTGATATAACACGGGATTTGACGTGGCTGCTGCGCACGGTTACCCATGAATGAGAAAACAGGTGTTGGATTATCACCGTGCTGAACCTCAAGTTCAGAGAAATCGACACTACGAGCATCAATACGCGGTGGAGTACCCGTTTTTAGGCGATCAACACGGAAAGGAAGATCACGCAGACGTTGAGCCAATGCGATCGATGGTGGATCACCCGCGCGACCACCTGATGAACTTTCCATACCGATGTGGATCTTACCGCCTAGGAATGTACCAACCGTTAATACCACAGCCTTAGCATGGAATTTCAGTCCCATTTGCGTCACAACACCGACGACTTGATCCTGTTCTACGATCAAATCATCCACTGACTGTTGGAACAGAGTCAGGTTTGGTGTGTTTTCTAGGGTGCTGCGAACGTACGCTTTGTACAGGGCACGGTCAGCTTGAGCGCGTGTAGCACGAACGGCTGGTCCCTTAGAGGCATTAAGAGTACGGAATTGAATACCTGCATGATCAATGGCTTGAGCCATCAATCCACCCATTGCATCGACTTCTTTTACTAAGTGTCCCTTACCAATACCACCAATCGCTGGGTTACAAGACATTTGCCCCAGGGTATCGATATTGTGAGTAAGGAGTAACGTACTTTGACCAGTACGCGCAGATGCGAGTGCGGCTTCCGTTCCTGCATGGCCGCCACCGACTACGATGACGTCAAATTTTTCGTGATAAAGCATGAACCGACCTCAGGTATTCAAACGATTTCTAGACAGATAAAAAGGAGCGATATTCTACCTGTTTTCATAGCGTGAGAAAACGTTTTTGGAATTTTTCAGGAACGCTATTTTTAATTAATATAGATAAGATCTTTAAAGAGATCTTTTATTGGATCTATTATTAGGATCGAGAGGTTCTGTGGATAACTCAAAAATGATCAACAAGATCATGGATCTTTTTTGGATCAAATGGTGTGATCTAATTTTGATCAGGATGAGGATTGGCTGGGATCAAAAAGGCCACTTATGCACACCCTAAAAAGTGATCTTAAGTTGTTATTTGGATAACTATAGGTTAATCACTGTATTTCTATTATCTTATCCACAATAAAAATGGCAATAAATGAGAAAAAAGTGCCATTTCATTGGTAAAAGTTATTCACAGCTGGTGGTTTTGGGTACAAAAAAAGCGGCTTTCGCCGCTTTTTTATCGATTATAGAACTCTAAAACTGCTCACTATGATCGTTAAACCACTCTTCTGCAGCGTCTTCGGGTACCGGAGTCTCCAATACATCGATGGTAAAACAGTCAGAAATCGCTTGTGCGCCAAGATTTGTTAATAACTCATGGGCGGCTTGGCCTGCGGCGCAGAAGGTATCGTAGCTTGAGTCACCAATCGCAATCACAGCAAAACGAACCTTATCGAGTTGAGGTGCTTGCTCGGTCAGATCGGCAATGAATGGCTTGATATTGTCTGGGAATTCACCTGCACCATGGGTTGATGTCACGATCAACCAAGTATCTTGCTGCGGGATCGATGCATACTCAGGTTGATTGTGGAGCGTGATTGCCAGACCTTGTTCTTCGAGGAGATCATTTAAGTGATCACCAACGTACTCAGCCCCACCGAGTGTGCTGCCCGTAATAATGTGGATCATGGATATTTCCTTATAAAAAGGGCGAGCTATGCTCACCCTAGTTTTTATTTACCAATACAGAAAGAAGAGAAGATGCGACCGAGTAGGTCGTCTGAGCTGAACTCACCGGTAATCTCGTTAAGGTGCTGTTGAGCAATACGCAGCTCTTCTGCCAAGATTTCACCTGCCATATAGCCTTCAAGTTGTTGCTGGCCAATATCCAGGTGCTCTGATGCGCGTTCCAGTGCATCAAGGTGGCGTCGGCGTGCCATGAAGCCGCCCTCATGGCCACCAGCAAAGCCCATGCATTCTTTTAGATGATTACAAAGAGAATCAATGCCTTGGCCTGTTTTCGCTGATAGACGAATGAGTGTTGGGTCATTCACATGACAGATCCCTAGCTCTTCACCCGTTTGATCGGCTTTATTACGGATCACCGTCATACCGATTTTAGCCGGTAGGCGATCAACAAAATCAGGCCAGATATCTTTCGGGTCCGTCGCGTCTGTGGTTGTACCATCCACCATAAATAGCACTCGGTCTGCTTGTTCAATCTCTTCCCAAGCACGCTCAATGCCGATTTTCTCGACTTCATCAGATGCGTCACGCAGGCCTGCAGTATCGATGATGTGCAGTGGCATGCCATCAATGTGGATATGTTCACGCAGTACGTCACGTGTGGTACCAGCAATATCAGTCACGATAGCGGACTCTTTACCAGATAGCGCGTTGAGTAGGCTCGATTTACCTGCATTAGGACGGCCAGCAATCACCACCTTCATGCCTTCGCGCATGATGGCACCTTGGTTAGCCTCTTGGCGAACCGCTTCCAAATTGTCGATGATAGCCTGTAAATCAGCACTTACTTTACCGTCGGCTAGGAAGTCGATCTCTTCTTCTGGGAAGTCAATTGCCGCCTCAACATAGATACGTAAGTGAATCAGTGACTCTACCAGCGTGTTTATGCGCTTTGAGAATTCACCCTGCAGTGACTGGAGCGCCGATTTTGCCGCTTCTTCAGAGCTTGCATCAATCAGGTCAGCAATGGCTTCTGCTTGGGTTAAATCCATTTTGTCATTGAGGAATGCGCGCTCTGAGAACTCGCCGGGACGTGCTGCACGTACGCCTGAGATGGTTAGGATACGCTTAATCAACATGTCCATAACCACAGGGCCACCGTGGCCTTGAAGCTCAAGAACATCTTCACCAGTGAAGGAGTGTGGGTTAGGGAAGTAAAGGGCAATACCTTGGTCTAACTCAATACCATCATGAGATTTGAATGGCAGGTACTCCGCGTAGCGAGGTTTTAAAACCTTACCTGTGACCTCTAGAGCAACCTGAGCTGCCTGTGGGCCTGAAACGCGGATAATACCGACACCACCACGCCCGGGCGCGGTCGCTTGAGCAACAATCGTATCTGTAGTCATAGTTGTGCCTGCTAGCAAGTGAACGTCGAAAGGGCGCTCACGATTAATCAATTAGCTGAATTGTAATCAGCCCAAAACAAAAAGGCGACCTTTTGGCCGCCTTTCTTTTAACTCTTAGTCTTACCGACTGCGTAACGCTTACTTAGAGTGTAAGCCTTTCTTCTCCAGCTGCTTGTAGATAAGCGTTTGCTGAATCAGAGTTACGATGTTCGATACTAGCCAGTAAAGAACCAGACCAGACGGGAAGAACAGGAAGAAGAATGTGAACATAACCGGCATGAAGGTCATGATCTTCTGCTGCATTGGATCCGTTACTGTTGTCGGGCTCATCTTCTGAATTAGGAACATTGAAGCACCCATTAGAAGTGGCAAGATGTAGTAAGGGTCTTGTGCTGAAAGGTCAGTAATCCAACCGAAGAACGGTGAGTGACGCAGTTCAACAGACTCCATTAGTGCCCAATATAGAGAAATGAAGATAGGCATCTGTAGAAGGATAGGTAGACAGCCGCCTAGCGGGTTTACTTTCTCTTTCTTGTACAGTTCCATCATTTCTTGGCTCATGCGTTGACGGTCATCGCCAATACGCTCACGCATTGCAGTCAGCTTAGGCTGAAGCATACGCATTTTCGCCATAGACGTGTACTGAGCTTTCGTTAGTGGGTACATAGCACCACGAACGATGAAAGTTAGGACGATGATTGCTACACCCCAGTTCGATACGAAGCCTTGAATGAACGAAAGCAGAGTATGAAGTGGTTTAGCAATGAACCATAGCCAGCCGTAATCTACTACCAAGTCTAGGTTTGGTGCAGTTGCTGCCATTTGGTCTTGAAGTTTTGGACCAACCCATAGTGTTGCTGTGAAGTTTGCTTGGTCGCCATTTGCAATCGTCTTGTTTGGCATGCGAACACCGATGTCGCCAAGGTTGCCAATTACACGAGTGTAAAGGTTGCTGCCTGCTTCGTCGCGTGGGATCCATGCACTCGCAAAGTAGTGTTGGATCATCGCTGCCCAACCTTGGCCGTT
This sequence comes from Vibrio sp. R11-SG3-ISO9, assembly GCF_059834255.1. Classification (NCBI taxonomy): domain Bacteria; kingdom Pseudomonadati; phylum Pseudomonadota; class Gammaproteobacteria; order Vibrionales; family Vibrionaceae; genus Vibrio; species Vibrio sp. R11-SG3-ISO9. The sequence goes on along the minus strand of NZ_JCBDGU010000031.1, from coordinate 30,884 downwards.
CGCTAGGTTAAGAGACAGGTTGCGATCTTGCATGTCGTCGAAGCTGTATTTTTTGTAACGCGTATCTTCCGTAGAGTAAGCACCACCACGGTAAGTTGGCATTGTTAGGCTACCGCCGTCATCCATTACGTTTTGACGTAGGTGAGCGTACATACCAAATGTTGCGTTGTTGCCTGAGTTGTTCACCACATCGTATTCAACATCAATCGCGTAGCTGCCGCGCTTAAGGATGAATGTTTTGGTGTAATCAAGGCCGTTCGCTTGGTAGGTCATTGGGATGCGTAGTTCATCTTGACCATCCGCCAGTGTGAAGCTGTCAGCTGAAACTGTGTAGCTTGGGCGGTTTGTGCTGCTTAGGTCGATACCTTGTGGGCCAACAAGACCACTTTGAGCGATGAATTGGTGACCAGGTTCGTTCTTAAGTAGAACAAAGCTGTCTTCTGAATCGTATTCAGCAGAGTAGTCGTTAAGGCTTGCCGATACCACGTCGCCACCAACCGTATCAATTGACAGAGTCAGTACATCAGTGGTTACTGTGATCGCTTTTGCCGAAGCAACTTGACCCGGAGCTGGATCTAGGTCGTCTGCATAAGATGGCGCTGGTAGAGTGCTGCCAGATTGTGCCTGCTCAACCGCTTGTGGTGCTGGGTTCTTCGCTACGTTCCACTGTTGGAAAAGTAAGAAAGATACCAGAGCCAGTGCGATTAACAGGATATTACGTTGAGAATCCATCGTTATTTATCTCTGTCTTGTTTTTGGACTGGTGGAACGGGGTCATAGCCCCCTTCGTTCAAAGGATGGCATTTTAATAGACGTTTGCCTGATAACCAACACCCTTTTACAAAACCGTGAGCTTTCAACGCTTCTATCGCATATAAAGAGCAGGTTGGAGTAAATCGGCAGCGAGGGCCAATGAGTGGACTAATGAACCATCTATAAAAATAGATAGGTATTAGCGCTAACCACGCGAAGGGCGAGACAGGCGAAGCCATAATTTGTCTAATAATTTGAACATTTCTTCATTGCTCAAATCTTGCGCGCTCTTTTTAGCAATAACAACAAAATCTTTGTTAGGAAGTTTGTGTTGATTGTTACGAAAGCTTTCACGGCATAGGCGCTTAAATTTATTGCGACCAACGGCGGTTTTAATCTGCTTTTTCGGAACGGCTAATCCAAGACGAGGATTTGAAAGAGAGTTTTTACGAGCAATGATGGTGAAATGAGGGGAGCCAGCTCGATGAGCTTGCTTGAAGACATTTTGATAATGTTCGGGAGTTAACAAGCGTAACTCCCGACCGAAGGCTAGCTTTTTCAAAATAATCAAAGATTACTTAGAAAGACGCTTACGGCCTTTTGCACGACGTGCATTGATTGTTGCGCGACCGTTCTTAGTAGCCATGCGAGCACGGAAACCGTGAGTACGCTTACGCTTTAGAACTGTAGGTTGAAAAGTGCGTTTCATTGTAATTACCTTACTGATCAGTAGTTTTAGGTTTTTGTTAAACCCGGCGTGGGTATTGTTTCCCTCTTTATATAAAGAAAGGAGAACCGACGCCTCTCAACAAAGAGGCGGAATTGTAATCACTGTCACAAAAAGTGTCAATGATTGGGTTAACTAAAATTCCGGTCGGGGGATTATACGTAGAATCTCTAAAATCTCAAGGATCCTTACTCGATCCCAACCTTATTTAGGAATTTTTTTAATTTAGGATCTTGTGGATTACCAAAAATATCCTGTGGAGATCCTTGCTCGACAATGTGGCCATCTGCCATGAAGATCACGCGATCCGCGACTTCTCTCGCGAACTGCATTTCATGGGTAACCACCAGCATGGTTTGATGCTGATTTGCCAGTTTTTTCATTAGGTTAAGTACTTCACCGACCCATTCAGGATCGAGTGCAGAAGTCGGCTCATCGAACAGAAGTAGCTCTGGTTGAAGGGCCATGGCTCGGCCAATACCAACACGCTGCTGTTGGCCGCCTGAGAGCGCTGCTGGATAGCTATCAGCTTTGTCACCTAGACCAATGTCATCAAGTATTTGTTGTGCTTTTTCATAGGCTTGCTGCTTCCTCCAACCACGTACTGTGATCAAACCTTCAGCGATGTTTTGCTTGGCAGTTTGATGCGCAAACAGTGCGTAGTTTTGGAAGACAAAGCCGGTCTTACGACGCAGCGCTAATACCTCTGCTTTGGTGTGATTTTCAACGTCGACCTTGATGTCATCAATCGCAATCGAACCTTGATCGGCGTGTTCTAGAAAGTTCACGCAACGCAATAGGGTCGACTTACCAGTACCACTCGAACCGATGATAACGATAATCTCACCTTGTTGGATTTCAAGGTCGATACCTTTAAGGACTTCCGTCTCTCCAAACTGCTTGTGGATATTTTCTAATTTGATCATCGTGCATACGCCTTATTCAGTTTCGCTTCGGCCCATAGTTGAATACGAGTTAAAATCACCACCACACCCCAGTAGATAAGTGCTACGGCTAAGAACGCTTCGAAGAAACGGAAGCTTGAAGAGGCCTCCATTTGCGCTTTTGCCATAATCTCAGCCACACCAAGGGTGAAGGCAAGCGAGGTCGACTTAATCATATCAATGAAGTAGTTCATCAGTGACGGTAGAGCGACACGTGTTGCCTGTGGCAGGATCACACGGCGCATCGCCTGACTGGTCGTCATACCTACCGAAAGACTCGCCTCCATTTGGCTGCGGTCGATACCAATAATCGCGGCACGAATACTCTCTGCCATGTAGGCGGCGAAGTGCAATGTTAAACCAATAACCGCGGCACTGAAGGCATCTAAGCCAACCATCCATGGGAACACTTGCGGTAAGCCGTAGTAAAGCAAGAATAGCTGTACCAGCAGTGGGGTACCACGGAAGAAGCTAATATAGAGTTGGCTGAGTTGATCCAGTACTGGGATTTTGAACACACGAATGTTTGCTAGTATCACAGACAGGATCAGGGCAAAGAATAGGCCCCATATTGCCATCTCCATGGTTGTGCCTAGATACTTAAACAGTATCGGTAGCAACTCCAGCATGTAATTAAAGTCAAATCCCATAATCTATCTCGTTTGGTTATGTCAGGCGTTGGGTAATGTGTTGTGGTTATTAGTGACTAAAAAAAGAAAAACCCACTGCAGAGAAAAGCAGTGGGTTATGGCTGTTTAGAGTGAGTAATTACTTCTTAGTAATGTCCGCACCAAACCACTTCTCAGAGATTTTCTCTAGCGTACCGTCAGCACGCATTGCTGCAAGTGCTTCGTTTACTTCTGCTTGAAGCTTCTTACCGTTTTCGTTATCAACAAATGGCCATGCGTTTTCGATAGTTTCGAAAGGTTGACCTGCTAGTTGCAACGGTAGACCTGTTTTCTTGATTAGCTCAAGAGCTGATAGGCGGTCCATAACAAAAGCATCGGCGCGACCTAGTGCTACATCGTGCTCAATACCTGTGTCGTAAGTTTTTACGTTGATTTTGCCGTCTTTGTCGTAGTTACGTAGCAGCTGTTCAAAGTTTGAGCCTAGGTTAACCGCAACGGTTTTACCATCTAGGTCTTCAATGCCTTTAATGCTGTCGTTACCTTTACGTACAGTAATCTGTGCGCCATCAACCACGTACGGGTCAGCAAATAGGTATTTTGCCTTACGTGCGTCTGTCATTGTGATTTGGTTTGAGATCGTATCGATACGACCTGTTTCAAGAAGACCGAATAGACCAGAGAAGTTCGCTGTTACGTACTCCACTTTGTAGTCATTACGTTTACCAATTTCATCCCACAGATCCACTTCAAAGCCTTGTAGCTTATCTTGCTTCACAAACGTGAACGGGAAATAACGGCCAGACATGCCTACTTTAACTTCAGTGGCAGCTTGAACAGTAGCAGCAGATAGTGCGATAGCCGCAATTGCAGCTTTAACCCAGTTTTTCATTTGGTAACTCCTTATCATTATGGGGTGAGATGTTACTGGGAAAACAGTCAATAGAATAAATAACCAGATGTTATTAACCATAACCAGATTGAATTCTAATTTTGGGGATAACTAGACAGGATCCGGGCATAAGTGGATCATTATGTGAGTAAATTTGGGGCAATTTGTGTGGATCCAGACATTTTGGCTAAAATTATTGTGAATAACTTGGATCTTATTCACTGGAACCGCGATCAATTGCTGGCGATCTGATTTATCAACAGGTAAAATTGCCCTTCATTTCAAATAACTTAAATAGAGTGGGGGCACCGTGTCATCTTCGCTTTGGTTGCAATGTTTGCAACAGCTTCAAGAAGAGCTACCAGCTACAGAATTCAGTATGTGGGTTCGTCCGTTACAAGCGGAGCTCAATGACAATACTCTTACTCTATTTGCACCGAACCGCTTCGTGTTGGATTGGGTGCGTGATAAGTACCTAAATAGCATTAACCGTCTACTGCAAGAGTATTGCGGTAACGATATCCCCCATCTTCATTTTGAAGTGGGAAGTAAACCGGTATCGGCGCCTAAGCCTGCAGCTCCTAAGCCAGCACGCACAGCCGCTGATGTTGCCGCTGAATCTTCGGCTCCGGCACAGCTGCAAGCTCGTAAACCTGTTCACAAGACATGGGATGATGAAGAGCCTGCAGCAGAGGTCGACCTCAACCACCGTTCAAACGTGAACCCTAAACACAAGTTCAACAACTTCGTTGAGGGTAAGTCGAACCAACTTGGTCTAGCAGCAGCACGCCAAGTGGCGGATAACCCAGGTGCAGCGTACAACCCTCTATTTCTATATGGCGGTACCGGCCTAGGTAAAACTCACCTATTGCACGCGGTAGGTAATGCGATTGTTGATGGTAAGCCGAACGCTAAAGTGGTGTACATGCACTCTGAGCGTTTTGTTCAGGATATGGTTAAAGCCCTACAGAACAACGCGATTGAAGAGTTCAAACGCTACTACCGTAGTGTTGATGCACTGCTTATCGATGACATCCAATTCTTTGCCAATAAAGAGCGTTCTCAAGAAGAGTTCTTCCATACTTTTAATGCGCTACTGGAAGGCAATCAACAGATCATTCTAACTTCTGATCGTTATCCAAAAGAGATCAACGGGGTAGAGGATCGTCTTAAATCTCGTTTCGGTTGGGGCCTAACGGTTGCGATCGAGCCGCCTGAACTAGAGACGCGTGTTGCGATCTTGATGAAGAAAGCAGAAGACCACCAGATTCACTTGGCTGATGAAGTGGCATTCTTTATCGCTAAGCGACTACGCTCAAACGTTCGTGAGCTTGAAGGTGCATTGAACCGTGTCATTGCCAACGCAAACTTTACTGGTCGTCCAATCACCATCGATTTCGTACGTGAAGCACTGCGTGACCTACTGGCACTGCAAGAGAAGCTGGTTACTATCGATAATATTCAGAAGACAGTGGCGGAGTACTACAAGATTAAAGTAGCGGACTTACTGTCTAAGCGTCGTTCTCGCTCAGTGGCGCGCCCACGTCAATTGGCGATGGCACTGGCAAAAGAGCTAACCAATCACAGCCTACCTGAGATTGGTGATGCATTTGGTGGTCGTGACCATACTACGGTTCTGCACGCGTGTCGTAAAATTGCTCAGCTTCGTGAAGAGAGCCACGACATTAAAGAAGACTATTCTAACCTGATCCGTACCCTTTCTTCTTAATACACAGTATTCTTAACCAGAGATAACAGAATATCGGCCGCTCGTTGGATAACGAGCCGCCCTTGATACCTTAAGAGCAAGCTATGAAATTTACCATTGAACGCAGTCACCTGATTAAGCCGTTACAACAAGTCTCTGGCGCACTGGGTGGTCGACCAACCCTACCAATCCTAGGTAACCTACTGATTAAGGTTGAAGATAACGTATTATCAATGACCGCCACCGATCTAGAAGTGGAGTTGGTGAGTCGCGTGACACTAGAAGGTGAGTTTGAAGCGGGCAGCATCACGGTACCTTCTCGTAAGTTCCTTGATATCTGTCGCGGTTTACCAGATAGCTCAGTGATCACTGTGGTTCTCGACGGCGACCGTGTTCAAGTACGCTCTGGCCGCAGCCGTTTCTCTTTAGCAACGCTACCGGCGGCTGATTTCCCAAATATTGAAGACTGGAGCAGCGAAGTTGAGGTGTCTGTGACACAAGCAGAACTGCGTGGTCTGATCGAGAAGACACAATTCTCAATGGCGAACCAAGACGTTCGTTACTACCTCAACGGTATGTTGTTTGAGATTGAAGGCTCAACACTACGTAGCGTTGCGACCGACGGTCACCGTATGGCGGTATCTCAAGCTCAGCTTGGTGCTGATTTCGCACAGAAGCAGATCATCGTGCCTCGTAAGGGTGTTCAAGAGCTCGTTAAGCTATTAGATGCACCAGAGCAGCCGGTAACGCTGCAAATTGGTAGTTCAAACGTGCGCGCTGAGGTGAACAACTATGTCTTCACTTCTAAGCTTGTTGATGGTCGTTTCCCTGATTATCGCCGCGTAATGCCGCAAAATACCACCAAAACGCTAGAAACTAGCTGTGATGAACTGCGCTCTGCTTTCTCTCGTGCTGCGATTTTGTCGAATGAAAAATTCCGTGGCGTGCGTGTGAATCTTGCGGATAGCGAAATGCGTATTACGGCGAACAACCCAGAGCAAGAAGAAGCGGAAGAGATGCTAGACGTGAACTACGAAGGTGACGCGCTAGAGATCGGCTTCAACGTAAGCTATGTTCTGGATGTATTGAACACGCTACGCTGTGAACAGGTTCGTGTTTCTATGTCAGATGCCAACGCCAGTGCATTGATTGAGAACGCACAAGATGACAGCGCGATGTACGTTGTTATGCCAATCCGTCTATAGAGATGGTGCCGTCGTTAATGATTAATATGATGACGTTATGCCAATCTCTCGTCTGATCGTTAAGCAGTTTAGAAATATTGAAGCCTGTGACATTCAACCGTCATCAGGCTTTAACTTTCTTATAGGGGCGAACGGCAGCGGTAAAACCAGTGTCCTCGAAGCGATTTACCTGCTCGGGCATGGCCGCTCTTTCAAGAGCTCCTTAACTGGTCGCATCATCCAAAATGAGTGTAGTGAGCTGTTTGTTCACGGCCGTTTTTTGACCTCGGATCAATTTGAGCTGCCTATTGGCATTAATAAGCAGCGCGATGGCACAACAGAGGTTAAAATAGGCGGTCAATCTGGACAAAAGCTGGCGCAATTAGCACAAGTCTTGCCTTTGCAGTTGATTCACCCAGAAGGGTTTGATTTACTGACGGATGGGCCGAAACATCGTCGTGCCTTTATTGACTGGGGCGTGTTTCACAGCGAATCTGGTTTTTACGATGCATGGGGGCGAGTGAAGCGCCTTAATAAGCAACGTAACGCGCTGCTCAAAACAGCCACCCACTATCGCGAGCTTAGCTACTGGGATCAGGAACTGGCGCGATTGGCAGAAAACATCAGCCAGTGGCGAGCAACCTATGTTGAACAGCTTAAACAGGTCGCAGAAGAGATTTGCGCCACCTTCTTGCCAGAGTTCGAGATAAAGATTAACTACTATCGCGGCTGGGACAAAGATACGCCCTATGCCGAGATACTAGAGAAGAATTTTGAAAGAGATCAGCAGCTTGGTTACACCTTTAGTGGACCAAACAAAGCGGATCTAAAGATAAAAGTGAACGGCACTCCAGTGGAGGATGTCTTGTCACGAGGTCAACTGAAGTTGATGGTGTGTGCACTGCGCGTGGCTCAAGGCCAGCACCTCACTCAGATGACAGGTAAGCAGTGCGTCTACTTAATAGATGACTTTGCTTCCGAATTAGATAGCCAACGCCGAGCACGCCTTGCAGAGTGTTTAAAGGCGACCCAGGCACAAGTTTTTGTAAGCTCTATTACCGCTGATCAGATTGCCGACATGCATGATGAAAATAGCAGGATGTTTCATGTGGAACATGGCAAAATAGAGCAAGGATAATTAGTCAGAGAGTAACTATGTCAGATAATTACGATTCATCGAGTATTAAGGTACTGAAGGGTCTGGATGCGGTACGTAAGCGTCCTGGAATGTACATTGGCGACACGGATGATGGTACCGGTCTGCACCACATGGTCTTCGAGGTGGTAGATAACTCTATTGATGAAGCACTTGCTGGTCACTGTAATGACATCATTGTTACTATTCATGACGATAACTCGGTTTCTGTTCGCGATGACGGCCGTGGTATCCCTACCGAAATGCACCCAGAAGAGCAGGTATCTGCAGCGGAAGTAATCATGACGGTTCTTCACGCGGGTGGTAAGTTCGATGACAACTCATACAAGGTATCGGGTGGTCTGCACGGTGTAGGTGTTTCTGTAGTAAACGCACTGTCGAAGCAGGTTACTCTTACTATCCACCGCGGTGGTCAAATCCATACTCAAACCTATCACCACGGTGAGCCTCAAGCACCACTAGCTGTGATTGGTGAAACGGACAAAACGGGTACAGAGATTCGTTTCTGGCCAAGTGAAGAGACGTTCTCTAACACCGAATTCCACTACGACATTCTAGCGAAGCGTCTGCGTGAGCTTTCTTTCCTAAACTCAGGCGTATCGATCAAGCTGCGTGATGAGCGTGAGGAAGACAAAGGTGACCACTTCATGTTTGAAGGTGGTATCCAAGCGTTTGTTGAGCACCTAAACACCAACAAAACACCAATCATCCAGAAAATCTTCCACTTCGATAACGAGCGTGATGATGGCATCACTGTCGAAGTAGCGATGCAATGGAATGATGGCTACCAAGAGAATATCTACTGTTTCACCAACAACATCCCTCAACGCGATGGTGGTACTCACCTTGCGGGCTTCCGTGCAGCGCTAACGCGTACACTGAACAGCTTCATGGATAAAGAAGGCTTCTCTAAGAAAGCGAAGACAGCGACTTCAGGTGATGATGCACGTGAAGGTCTAACTGCGGTTATCTCGGTGAAAGTGCCAGATCCTAAGTTCTCAAGCCAAACTAAAGACAAGCTGGTTTCTTCTGAAGTGAAATCTGCGGTTGAGCAGGCGATGGGTGAGAAGCTGTCTGAGTTCCTAATTGAGAACCCAGCGGAAGCGAAAACGGTTTGTACTAAGATCATCGATGCAGCACGTGCACGTGATGCAGCGCGTAAAGCTCGTGAAATGACTCGTCGTAAAGGCGCGTTAGACCTAGCAGGCCTACCAGGTAAACTGGCTGACTGTCAGGAAAAAGATCCAGCACTCTCTGAACTATACATAGTGGAGGGTGACTCGGCAGGCGGCTCCGCAAAACAAGGCCGTAACCGTAAGAACCAGGCTATCCTACCGCTGAAAGGTAAGATCCTGAACGTTGAAAAGGCGCGCTTCGATAAGATGCTATCTTCACAAGAAGTAGCAACGCTGATCACAGCACTTGGCTGTGGTATTGGTCGCGATGAGTACAACCCAGATAAACTGCGTTACCACAACATCATCATCATGACCGATGCCGACGTCGATGGTTCGCACATTCGTACGCTACTGTTGACCTTCTTCTACCGTCAAATGCCTGAGCTTATCGAGCGCGGCTACGTGTACATCGCTCAGCCACCGCTTTACAAAGTGAAGAAAGGTAAGCAAGAGCAATACATCAAAGACGAAGACGCAATGAACCAATACCAAGTGGCATTGGCTCTTGATAACGCAGCACTTCACGTAAATGCAGATGCGCCAGCATTGGCAGGTGAAGCGCTAGAGAAGCTGGTTCAACAATACAACTCTGGCATTAAGCTGGTGGAGCGTATGAGCCGTCGTTACCCACACGCACTGATGCACGAAATGATCTACATGCCACGCCTAACGGCAGAGCAGTGTCACGACGAAGCGGCAGTTGAAGCGTGGGGCAAACAGCTTGTTGAGCAACTGAATGCGAAAGAAGTCGGCGCAAGCCAGTACTCACTAGAAGTTGAGAAACACGAAGAGCTAGGTCTAAGCCTACCTAAAGTTGTTGTTCGTACACACGGTGTTACACACGAGCACGCATTGAGTGTTGAGCTGTTCAACTCGAAAGAGTACGACAAGCTAGCAAGCCTATCTGAGGCTCTAGATGGTCTAATCGAAGAGGGCGCATACATCAAACGTGGTGAGCGTACTCAAGAGGTGAACAACTTTGTTGATGCTCTGAACTGGTTAGTGAAAGAGTCTCGTCGTGGTCTAAGCCTACAGCGATACAAAGGTCTAGGTGAGATGAACCCAGATCAGCTTTGGGAAACCACTATGGACCCAGAAACGCGTCGCATGATGCAAGTAACGATCGAAGATGCAGTCGGTGCAGACCAGCTGTTCACCACACTAATGGGTGACCAAGTTGAGCCGCGTCGCAACTTCATCGAGGAAAACGCATTGAAGGTTGCTAACCTGGATGTGTAGATTGTCCTAAAAAACAATCTGAAAATTTTAAAAGACTGCCATAAATGGCAGTCTTTTTTATTGCCGATATTTTTATTATCTTTCAATAGGTTGGTTCGTCATCCTCAAGAGGAAGGAACGACCGAGTTGGGGATATCTAGAAGCGCGTAGAAAAATTTTTTAGCTCGATCCCTTGAAATTATTTTGCTCAATCCATATATCTAGTTGTGAAGAGGATGACTGTCTTGCTCAAGAGAGAAGAAACAGACCCTTCGGAACGCTGAACAGGTATCGCTCAGGAGAGGATAACCTTGAAGGCACACAATTGAACTGATTTATTACTACGTCCCAGCGTTATCAGAACCCGAGGAGTAGCGGATAAATCCCTTAGTCGGCAGCGATTGAACACACTATTGATCCGTGCAAACTCACGACTAAGACTATTGCTTACTAAAAGGATAGCATTATGAGAACTGTAGATTTCACTCCACTATACCGCAACGCAATTGGCTTCGATCGTCTATTCAACATGATGGAAGCGAACACATCGAAGAACTCTTCTGGCGGTTACCCTCCATACAATATCGAGCAGAAAGATGAGAACAACTACCGTATTACTATGGCAGTTGCAGGCTTTGCTGAAGAACAGCTAGACCTAACTCAAAAAGAGAACATGCTGATTGTTAAAGGTGAGCGTAAACCAGAAGCAGAAAAAACCTATGTGTACCAGGGTATCGCAGAGCGTGATTTCGAGCGTAAATTCCAACTGGCTGACTACGTAAAAGTAGTTGGTGCGAGCATGGAAAACGGTCTATTGCACATTGATCTAGAACGCGAAATCCCAGAAGCGATGCAACCACGTAAGATTGCTATTAATGGTAATGGTCTAATCGAAGGCTAATACCCGTCATACTTGAAGCTACAGCGTTGTTGACGTCGTAAATTCCCCCTAATCACATAGGTTCCCTATGCTCATAGGGCTGAATTTTCTAGTCGCCTAGCTGAATCCCCAATTATTTAGGGTATTCAAGTGACAAAAATTATCGGGAAATAAGAGTGAAAGAGCACCTCGTGAGGTGCTCTTTTTTATTTGCTCTGTTAGCGTCATTCCCTAGAGGGAGGAACGACCGAGTAGGGAATCTCTATTTGCTTTCACTGTAAGCCTTTTCCACTTCTTCAGCGATAATCTTAATGCCTTTCTGCATCATCTCATCGTCTTGTACGTAGTTCATACGCAGACATTGATGGGCATGGTCCCAGTCATCCTCTTGACCAATAAAGAAGTACTCACCTGGAACAATCAATACCCCGCGAGCTTTCAGACGTTTGTAAAGCTCCATGGTTGTGATTGGCAGTTCATCAAACCATAGCCACAAGAACATCGCGCCCTCTGGTTTGTGAATGCGGAAGCGCTCGTCGGTGATCGCTTGTTGCAGCAGCTCGACAGCTCGCAGAGATTTCTGACGGTAGAATGGCTTGATGGTGTTCTCACTCAGCTCAAGCAGGTCGCCTTTCTCAATCATATGATGCGCAAGTGCAGGGCCGATGCTGCCCGGCGCCAAACTGATGATGCCATTCATATTGGTCATCGCTTGCGTGACTTCTTCACTCGCAATCACGATACCGCAACGCACACCTGGTAAACCAAGCTTAGACAGGCTCATGCATAGGATGGTGTTCTCGTTCCAGAAAGGCTCTACATCCTCAAAGATGATGTTTGGAAACGGCAAGCCGTAGGCATTATCAATGATCAGAGGGATGTTATTGTCACGCGCCAGTTTATCTAGCTTGCGGATCTCTTCATCTGTTAGTACGTTGCCCGTTGGGTTGGTTGGGCGTGAAGCACAGATAGCCGCTACCGACTCATCCACTTTGAGCTCTTCAAAGTCGACGTGGTACTTGAACATGCGATCATCAAGCATCTCAATTTCTGGGTGGTAAGAGATAAAGATGTTTTCATCTATTCCGGCATCGCCGTAACCGATGTACTCCGGTGCCAATGGTAGTAGGATCTTTTTGTGTGAGCCGTCTGGCTGCTTACCCGCAAGCAGGTTGAATAGGTAGAAGAAGCCGCTTTGGCTGCCATTGGTAAGGCTGATGTTCTTTTCGCTGATGTTCCAGCCATAGGTCTCTTTCAGTAGAGCGGCTAACGCTTTTACGAAAACATCTTTGCCCTGCGGTCCATCATAGTTAGCGAGGGCATTGATCAGGGCCCCACTGGCGAGGAGTTCTCCACTGGCTTGGTGAAAGTAGTCGAGCATGGCAGGAATGGCTGCTGGGTTACCACCACCGAGCATGATGGCACCTGGAGTGCGTAGACCATCATTCAAATCATCCATTAACTGCGTAATACCTGAGTACTGATTAAATTTTTCACCAAATTGAGAGAATTGCATTACTTATTTTACCTAATTCATTGTGATTGCTTGTTATGTGTCATTAAGACAGACCTTATGTCTGCCATCAGTGTATTCCTTGAACATACCGCAATGTTTTTGCGACGCATAGCGCCAAATGCTCTAACACGTAAAAAACTTCTATAAAGTTTGAATTATGAGTAACCGTTTGCTTATTGAATCCGGTTTTTAGGATCAAAAAAGGAGAAGCCTGTGCTTCTCCTTTTGTTTTTATGATTTATTTCCAGCGTGATTTATTTCGAGCCGGTATAAACCACGAGCACCTTGTCATCTTGATATTGGCGCTCGAAGGCATAGTAGCCCTCGCTGTTACGCAGGATATGTTTGCCTTGTGCAACTGCTGGGTGACGCTGACGGAATTGACCGAGTGCCTGCCAATGCTCAAGTAGCTCTGCACGCTCCCCATTGATTTGGTCCCAAGGCATCGCAGAACGTGTGCCCTGCATTGGGTCGGAGCCGGTTGGGCCGAAGTCGCGCGCAACTTCATCGCCGTAATAGATCTGTACTGCGCCTGGAGCCAGCATCAACGCGTTCGCTGCTCGAGTCTGTTTCGCAAAATCGCTACCATGTTGTGTCCAGAACAGAGAGGTATCGTGTGATGATAGGTAACTCAGAACATTGAACTCACTATCGCCGTTGATCTTTTCTGCGTAGCGAAGATAATCAGCGTCGAGGTCAGACAAACACTTAAGCGCCTTTGGTGCGATATCACTCTGGAATTCGAAGTTGATGATCGAATCAAACCCGTTAGCGAAGTAATCCGATTTCACAACGCTATGCGCCCATACTTCACCTGTCATCCAGAATGGTAAATCATCCAATGCTTTGTCTGGGTTGTTCTGTTTCCATTCTGCGAGTGCTTGAGTGGTGCTCTCTTTTAGCTCTGCCCAGGCATCAAGTTCGACGTGTTTGGCGGTATCGACGCGGAAACCATCAACGCCATACTCTCTCACCCAGTCTGAAAGCCAAGTGATTAGGTGTTGGCGAGGTGTACGCTGCACATCTTCAGCGTTGGTCTCTTTGTTAGCGTAGAAATTAGGGTGCCCTGTCAGCTCTGTGGATTCGGTTTTTAGATCTGGCAGGTGCGCAAGTGACATAGTGATGTTGTTGTAGCCAGGTGAATCATAGGCGCCAATATCGCTGCGTAGCCATGCCTTACCCCACCATTTCTCCCACGCTTCTTGGTCACTGTAGGAGATGTAGTTATTGAAGTAGTGCCAGTTTTGTCCCTCTTTTGGCTGCCAGTCTGTCCAATTTTTACCAAGCGTCTGCTGTGCTTCTTGGTCACTGAGGTTGAGTTTACCGAAATCAAACTCCTGCATGTCGGCGAGGGTTGCGTATCCGGTGTGGTTCATCACCACATCCCAAATCACGCGGATACCTTTACTGTGAGCGGTGTCGATGAAGGTTCTAAGCTCGTCTTCGCTCCCCATGTTGTCATCGAGCTTGGTCCAATCTTGGTGGTAGTAGCCATGGTACGCGTAGTGCTTAAAGTCACCACGGTCGCCACCGCCAACCCAGCCATGAATTTGCTCTAAAGGAGATGTAATCCAGATAGCGTTAGCCCCGAGCGATTCGATGTAGTCGAGCTTCTCGGTTAAGCCTGCTAGGTCACCGCCGTGGAAGGTACCAACCTCATCTTGGCCATCTTTGCTACGGCCATAGCTGTTGTCATTGTCTGGGTTGCCATTATAAAAGCGGTCGGTCATGACGAAGTAAACCGTGGCATTATCCCAACTAAACGTCGATTTTTCGGCTGACTCAACCTCTTCAAGCAAAAGGAGCCCTTGGCTTGAGTTGGCCGGTTTCATGCTGATCGTGCCGTTGGTCACTGTCGCTTGTTGGCCAGAGAGTGCATCACGTAACAAGGTGCCATCTGCAAAGGTCTTAGTGACATCGACGGTGGTCGGTGAGTCGCTTGTCACTGGACATGTGAAGCTCTGAACCTTCTTCTGTTTCGGCTTGACCTTAACTATCAGTTCATTGGATTGTGGGTTGAGGGTAAATTGGTAGGTATTGGCCCTGAATACCTTGATATCTATTTGAGACTCTTCCGCGCAGTCGTCGACACGCAGAGGTTTATTAAATTTCACTCGGCTCTCTTCTGCCAAGGCGTAGCTTGTGCCACAGGTTTGCGCGGCATCGCTAATAGAAAAGGTGTGTGTGCCTTTGCTGAGCTCGTGCTCGGCAATCAATGTACCTTGTCCTGTTGATTGAAAGGGTAGCGCCTGATCATCAATGGTCAACAGTAGTGGATTGTCGCTGGTTTGGCTGCATGCGCTGAGTGCAAGAATTGAGAGCGCGAGAGTGGTCTTCTTCATTGTATCCTTCCCCGAATAAGACTCTCGTTATATCAAAGGTTGGGATCTACATTCTGAGGACTAATACAATCGAGTTATGGTTATTACCTCTACAAATAAATACCGAGTTCACAAAAACAAAAAGGGAAGCATGCGCTTCCCTTTGGGTATTTACCTTTCGTTGCTCAGAGCATCGCTTTGAACAGCTGTCTCACTCGTACTTATTTTTGCAGTAGAGAGATGTCAGCAATCTGTAGGAACAGGTTACGTAGGTTGTTCAATAGCGTTAGACGGTTCTTCTTAAGTGCTTCGTCGTCAGCCATAACCATTACGTTATCGAAGAATGCATCAACTGGCTCACGTAGGTCAGCTAGCTTGCTTAGTGCTTCTTGGTAGTTACCTGTCGCAAATGCTGGCTCTAGAGCTTCAGTCATCACTTCAACGCTTTCTGCTAGCGTCTTCTCTGCGTCTTCTTGTAGAAGAGCAAGGTCGATTTCTGCTGCTAGTTCGCCGTCGAATTTCGCTAGGATGTTACCTACACGCTTGTTCGCTGCTGCTAGTGCTTCTGCTGCTTCTAGCTCACGGAAGTGAGATACCGCTTTCACGCGCTGATCGAAGTCTGCTGGTTTAGTTGGACGGTTAGCCAGTACAGCTTGGATAATATCCACGCTGAAGCCTTCGTCTTTGTACCATGCGTTGAAACGGCCAAGCATGAAGTCGATTACGTCGTTGGCAACGTTCGCGTTTGTAAGCTTATCGCCGAACAAAGACTGAGCCTTAGCAATTAGGTCAGTTAGGTCTAGGCTGTAGCCGTTTTCTACGATGATGCGTAGCACACCTAGAGATGCACGACGAAGTGCGAATGGGTCAGAACCCTTAGGTGCTTGACCAATACCGAAGATACCTACGATAGTGTCTAGCTTGTCTGCCATTGCTACCGCAGAAGAGATACCAGTGCTTGGTAGATCGTCACCCGCGAAACGAGGCATGTATTGCTCGTAAAGCGCTAGTGCAACTTGCTCGTCTTCACCATCGTGAGTCGCGTAGTGCATGCCCATCACACCCTGAGTATCTGTAAATTCAAATACCATTGAGGTCATTAGGTCACACTTCGCTAGAAGACCAGCACGCTTAGACTTTTCAACGTCAGCGTCGATTTGCTCAGCGATGTAGCCAGCAAGTTCTGTGATGCGGTCTGTCTTGTCTTTGATAGTACCAAGCTGCTTCTGGAAGATTGCTTGGTCTAGTTCAGGTAGACGGTCGATAAGAGGACGCTTACGGTCAGTGTTGAAGAAGAATTCCGCATCCGCTAGACGTGGACGTACAACCTTCTCGTTACCTTCAATTACGTAGCGAGGCTCTTTAGATTCGATGTTTGAAACGAAGATGAAGTTAGGTAGTAGCTTCTTGTTGTCATCGTAAACAGGGAAGTACTTCTGGTCACCTTTCATGGTGTAAACCAACGCTTCAGAAGGCACCTTCAGGAACTCTTCTTCAAACTTAGCAGTAAGAACAACTGGCCATTCAACCAGAGACGTTACTTCTTCTACTAGGTCATCTTCTAGATCCGCTGTACCGCCAACCGCTGCTGCTGCTTTTTGCGAGTCAGCAAGGATGATCGCTTTACGCGCTTCGTAATCTGCCATTACTTTACCGCGCTCTTCTAGGATCGCTGGGTATTGCTCTGCAGAATCGATAGTGAACTCTTGCTCACCCATGAAGCGGTGACCACGGATAGTGCGGTCAGAGGCTACGCCTAGGATCTCGCCTTCGATAAGGTCAGAGCCCATCAGCATAGTTAGCGTCTTAACTGGACGAATGAACTGAGTCGTCTTGTTGCCCCAACGCATTGGCTTAGCGATTGGTAGGTTACCCAGTGCTTTTGCTGCTAGCTCAACAACGATTTCAGTAGTTGCTTGACCTTTTACTTCTTGTTTGAAAAGAAGCCATTCGCCTTTGTCTGTTACTAGACGGTCAGCTTGCTCAACAGTAATACCGTTACCACGAGCCCAACCTTGAGCTGCTTTAGTAGCGTTACCGTCAGCATCGAATGCCACAGAAACCGCAGGACCACGCTTCTCAACCACTTTGTCAGCTTGACCTTCAGCAAGACCAGCAACCTTAAGTGCTAGACGACGAGGAGCCGCGTACCATTTCACACCTTCGTGTGCTAGGTCGGCGCCTTTAAGCTCTGCTTCGAAGTTTGCAGCGAAAGCTTCTGCTAGAGTACGAAGCTGCGTTGGTGGTAGCTCTTCAGTACCCAGTTCAATTAGAAATTCTTTAGCCATGATTACTTCTCCTCGTCCTTCTTGCACATTGGGAAGCCAAGTGCTTCACGCGATGCGTAGTATGCTTCTGCAACTGATTTAGTCAGGTTGCGGATACGAAGGATGTAACGTTGGCGCTCTGTTACAGAGATAGCTTTACGCGCATCAAGGATGTTGAATGCGTGGCCAGCTTTTAGAATGCGCTCGTAAGCTGGAAGCGGAAGTGGCTTCTCAAGCTCAAGTAGCTCTTTACACTCTTTCTCACACTGATCAAAGAACGTGAATAGGAAATCTACGTCTGCGTGCTCGAAGTTGTAAGTTGATTGCTCAACTTCGTTCTGGTGGAAGATATCACCGTAAGTCACTTTGCTGCCGTCTGGTGCGATGTTCCACACTAGATCGTAAACAGAGTCTACTTCTTGGATGTACATAGCTAGACGTTCGATACCGTAAGTGATCTCACCAGTAACAGGCTTACACTCAAGGCCACCAACTTGCTGGAAGTAAGTAAATTGAGTTACTTCCATACCGTTTAGCCATACTTCCCAACCAAGACCCCATGCGCCTAGCGTTGGGTTTTCCCAGTTGTCTTCTACGAAACGAATGTCGTGTACTAGCGGGTCGATACCAAGTACTTCAAGTGAGCCTAGGTACAACTCCTGAATGTTATCTGGAGATGGTTTTAGAGCTACTTGGAACTGATAGTAGTGCTGCAGACGGTTCGGGTTTTCACCGTAGCGACCATCGGTCGGACGACGTGAAGGTTGAACGTATGCCGTAGACATTGGCTCTGGGCCAAGTGCACGTAGACATGTCATTGGGTGAGAGGTGCCAGCACCTACTTCCATATCTAGAGGTTGAACAATGGTACAACCGTTTTGTGCCCAGTAATCCTGCAGCGCGAGGATCATTCCCTGGAAGGTTTTGATATCGAATTTTTGCATAGTCAGGTTCGCGCGATTCTTATAAATGATTTGAAAAATAACAATCAAGTATACCCAGATATTTGCCCAGCGAGTAGCGTTAATCTTGTTTAATTAATAGCCTTAAATCTCTTTTAATGGATTTTTTACCCTTTAATCTTCTTTTTTCGACTTAACGGGAATTTTTAGTCACTTTTCAGCTTGTTTTAGAGGAGGGGGCTCGCTAAAATCACGCCGTCTTTGGGGAGTAGCTTACCTATTTATCAACACTGGGATAATAGGTTCGTTCGTCAACATAATTGATGCAAAATCATCATGGCGTTCGAGACGACAATCGACCACAACAACACATAAGTCGACATCGTTTAGCAAGACCTTAGACAAACATCGTGAACCGGGGTGGGGCGCGAGGTTTGTCTACGGTTAAAATAATAATCCCGCCCCAAATGAGCATGTCGTGAGCGTTTTAGCAATCTCTATTACAACTGTTGCCTTGGCCGAGATCGGTGATAAGACACAGTTACTCTCTCTTCTGTTAGCCAGCCGTTATCGCAAGCCGATACCGATTATTGCTGCAATCTTCTTTGCCACTATTGCCAATCATGCCCTAGCGGCTTGGTTAGGTGTTGTTGTATCCGATTACTTATCGCCAGAAGTCCTTAAATGGGTTGTGGTGGTGAGCTTTTTGGCGATGGCGGGTTGGATTCTAATCCCAGATAAGCTTGATGACGATGAGGAGATCTCCAGCCGTGGTCCGTTTGTCGCAAGCTTTATTGCGTTCTTCATTGCTGAAATTGGTGATAAGACTCAGATAGCCACTTCAATCCTAGGGGCTCAGTATGCTGATGCGCTGCTGTGGGTTATCTTAGGCACCACGATTGGTATGTTATTAGCCAACGTGCCTGTAGTGGTGATCGGCAAATTGTCAGCCGATAAGATGCCACTGGCGTTGATTCGCAAGATCACTGCTCTGCTGTTTGTTGGCTTAGCTATCGCAGCCGCAATCTATTGATGATTTCTCGGCGATAGGTTCCCTGTTTTGCTGGAGAATCTATCGCCATATCTATCAATCTATAATTATAAGCGTGCCAATTTTTGCGCTGCGATCTGCATTCTGTGTTGCAGTTCAAACTCTAACAGAGAGGTGGTGTGAGTACCGCCGACTGACATATCACTGTCACAATTGTCATGATATTTTAATGTTGTGAGTTGAGAACACGAGGGCATGATTATGTTGACGCGTTATATGGGAATCACTCCACAAAGCCAAAGCTACCTGTTTACTTTTGGCTTGGCATTAACTCTATTGGGGATGGTATTAACTGACATGTGGTTGCCGATGGTGGCAGGTGCAATGATCATGACCGGACTCGCCGTTGAGGCTTGGATTCGAGTCGCCCATATTATCCCTATGCGTAAAGAACTACGCTCAATTCAACACCAACTCGACAATCTGCAGCAACGCAGTCGAGATAGCGAATAACAAAAAGCCGCTCATCGAGCGGCTTTTTTACATCTGAACCAAATCTTTCTTAGGCTTCTAGGCCTTTCTTGATTAAGTACTGGTATGGCACAGAATCCGTATTCTGTCCTACAAGTTGATGATCCATAAATCGACAGAAACTTGGGATGTCGCGTGTGGTTGATGGATCGTCTGCCGTTACCAGTAATACATCGCCATCCTGCATGTTTCGAATTGTCTTCCTGACCATCATTACCGGTTCTGGGCAGCGTAGCCCTTGTGCTTCTAAAGTGTGTGTGGCCAGCTCAGGATTGAATGTCATGATAGGTGTCTCTTTCTGTATAACGAGGGGAATAATACGTCTGCAGAAAAAATATGCAATAAGTGCTTGGCAAACAGAATTATTTACTATAAATTATTTAACAAGTTGGTAACAACTTAAACAAATGACAACTAGCTAAGGAGTGGCGATGTTGACAGCACTTGATAGATTAACCATATATTCGGTTCTCTGCTTTATCTCTTTTTGCGCGTTAGTGTTACGCACACCAGCAGAGGCCTCGTTAATGCCAATCTTTGGCATAGCAGCAACAATTATTGGTATTTGGGTTGAAATGCGACGCTGGCGTGGCTTGCCAGAAGAGCAGGAACATTAAATCGTAAGATATTTAACCTAAGTACAAAACGTTTTTCCGATACGACACATTCCGACACTATCCCCAAATTTTCTTGGGCTTCCCCGCGTAATTGCGGGATTTTTTTTATCTAAAGCATGCTATAAACATGTTATACCAATCGTAGTAAATAACTGCTCGCCCTAGCTTGCTAAAATGCTCGATAACTGCGTTAGAATTTTTGATTGTAGAATAACTACTTATCGAAAAATTCTGTCTTGTTCTCAAGCCTTTTTTCTGCGCTATTTCTGAACATTTACTTACTGTGATTGGTATGAATCATCAAAATTGATTGTTAACAAGCTCATTAGGTAAGCGTGTGGAACTAGAAGACATCTATCGTCGAGATTTAAATCTGTTGGTTGCTCTTAAAGTCTTGATCGAAGAGGGTAGCGTGAGCCAAGCCGCTTTGCGTTTGAATCTCAGCCAGTCTGCGACCAGCCGTGTATTGGGGCGACTTCGCGAACTCCTTAACGATCCCCTCTTTACTCGCCAGGGGCAGCGTCTACTGCCGACTAAGAGAGCACTCGAAATTAGCCAGCGTATTGATCAGCCGTTAGAGTCATTTCGCCAGCTGTTAAGCCCGAGTGACTTTGACCCATACTACTGCACGGAACGTTTCCTGATCGCGACCACGGATTACGCGATGCAAACTATCCTTCCGTATGCGCTGCCTAAGATTTATGAGCAAGCACCAAACATCTCGTTAGAGTTTGCACCGCTTCAGCATGAGAATCTATTTAAACAGTTGAGTACTGAGCGGGTTGATATGGCGATATGCCGACCAACAGGTCCTGTCGCCCCCTTGCATCAGCAAGTATTAGGACCTGTTGGGGTATCGTGCCTGCTTTCTAAAAATCACCCTCTGGCGGATAGCGCGTTAAGCCTCAATGATTATGTATCACTGCCTCATGCGATGATTGCTATCAGTGATGGCGTAAAAGCCTTGCTTGATAATGCATTAGCTAATCAACCTCCAAGAAGGATGGTGCTGCGGGCCTATCATTTGGAGGCGGCTTTAGCGATCGTCGATAGAATGCCTCTTGTGATCACAGTGCCTGCCGACCTCGCGTATTTAGTGGCAGAGCGCTACGACCTCGTTGTTAAGCCACTACCATTCGAGTTTATGCCGTTTGATTATTCACTGATTTGGCATTCGCGTTGTGATTCGTCAGCTTCTCAGCAATGGCTGAGACGAGTAGTGAAAGAGGAGTGTGGTGAGTTGATTCAGAAGCGGATTGCTGATGTTGGGCTAGGTTAACGGAATGAAAAAGGGCTGAGTAAACTCAGCCCTTTGTATTTTTTCTTGAAGCTCTATAGCTTCGAGTGTTTAAAGCTATAGCTTGATGACAACACGACCGGTGATTTGACCGTTAGTAATGTCTTCAGCAGCTTGGATCGCATCATCCAGTGCCACTTCTTTAGTTGCTTGTTGGTAGAACGACTCTGGAAGTAGTTCAGCTAACTGTTCCCATGCCTTGATACGTTTCTCACGTGGACACATTACTGAATCTACACCCTGTAGACGCACGTTACGTAGGATGAATGGCATTACCGTTGTTGGTAGATCGAAGCCGCCCGCTAGGCCACATGCTGCTACAACGCCGTTGTAATCGATCTGTGCCAGTACTTTTGCTAGAACTTTGCTGCCTACCGTATCGATAGCACCAGCCCACAGCTGTTTCTCTAGTGGTTTTGCTGGCTCTTCTAGCTCGGCACGCTCAACAATGCGCGATGCGCCTAGAGACTTAAGTAGCTCACCGTTCTCAGATGCACGGCCTGTTACTGCTGCTACTTTGTAGCCCAGTTGGTTAAGTAGAGTGATAGACACACTGCCCACACCACCGCTTGAACCTGTTACTAGAATCTCGCCGTCTTCTGGCTTAACACCTGCATCAACGATAGCTTGAACACATAACATTGCCGTGAAGCCTGCCGTACCAATCGCCATTACTTTTTTAGCGTCTAGGCCTTTTGGCATTGGTACCAACCAGTCACCGTTTAGGCTCGCTTTTTCAGCCATGCCACCCCAGTGACCTTCACCAACACCCCAACCAGTCAGTACCACTTCGTCGCCCGCTTTGTAACGAGGATCGTCTGATTGAGAAACCACACCTGAAAGGTCGATACCCGGTACCATAGGGAAGTTACGAATAATGCGCCCTTTACCAGTGATCGCTAGACCATCTTTGTAGTTTAGAGATGAGTAGTTCACATCAATCTTAACGTTGCCTTCTGGAAGTTGTGACTCGTCAATTTGAGAAACGCTAGCAATCGTTTTTTTGTCTTCTTGGTTTAGTACAAGTGCTTTAAACATGGTGCTCTCCACTGGAGGAATATTAGGAAACTGAGATAACTGTAGTTGAATAATTGAAGAAAAAATAATGAAACGTCAACATTGAATCTATGCATCACATGCATAGTTCCAGTTTTGTGATATCGGTAAGTCGGCAGATAAAAAAATGCAGCCCTAGAGGCTAAGGCTGCATTTTTATCGTTACCCTACTAACGACAATTAATTGGTCTCTTAACTTAGAGTTACTCTAGATTAAGGGCGTTCAAATACCGTTGCGATACCTTGGCCCAAACCAATACACATGGTTGCTAGGCCGTACTTCACGTCCTTCGCTTCCATTAGGTTAATCAAGGTGGTTGAGATACGCGAACCTGAACAACCCAGCGGGTGACCAAGTGCGATTGCACCACCATTGAGGTTTACTTTCTCGTCGACCACATCCAGAAGACCGAGATCTTTAGCACATGGCAGAGATTGCGCTGCAAAGGCTTCGTTAAGCTCAATGACGCCCATATCTTCAATCGATAGGCCTGCACGTTTCAGTGCCTTCTTAGTCGCTGGAACAGGTCCGTAGCCCATGATTGATGGGTCACAGCCTGCAATTGCCATTGACTTAACACGAGCACGAATCGTCAAACCAAGCTCGTTAGCTTTCTCTTCGCTCATGATCAGCATCGCAGATGCACCATCTGACAGCGCTGATGATGTACCGGCGGTTACGGTACCGTTAGCTGGATCGAATACTGGACGAAGCTGAGATAGGCCTTCAACTGTGGTCTCTGGGCGAATCACTTCATCATGATCGAGTGTGAACAGTGAACCGTCGGCCGCGTGACCTTCAGTTGGTAAGATCTCGTTTTTAAAGCGACCTTCAACCGTTGCAGCATGTGCGCGAGCGTGAGAGCGTGCGGCGAAAGCATCTTGGTCTTCACGACTGATGCCGTGCAGCTTACCAAGCATTTCTGCCGTTAGACCCATCATGCCCGCAGCTTTCGCTACGTTCTTCGACATGCCAGGGTGGAAGTCCACTCCATGCGTCATAGGAACATGGCCCATATGCTCAACACCACCAATCAGACAGATATCGGCATCGCCAACCATGATTGAGCGTGTTGCATCATGCAGAGCTTGCATAGATGAACCACATAATCGGTTAACGGTTACAGCACCAATTTCAATCGGTAGGCCAGCAAGTAGCGCAGCATTACGTGCCACGTTAAAGCCCTGCTCAAGTGTCTGTTGGACACAGCCCCAGTAGATATCTTCAATCTCACTCGGGTTAACTTGCGGGTTACGCTCAAGAATGCCTTTCATCAGGTGTGCAGAAAGGTCTTCTGCTCGTGTATGACGGAAAGCGCCACCTTTGGAACGGCCCATTGGGGTGCGAAGGCAATCAACAACAACTACGTTCTTCATTTTGTAAGTCCTTTTCCAAATGTGGGTTATAGAGAGCTAGCTTGCTGAGCGTCGTAAAAGCTTTCGCCTTTCTCTGCCATATCAAGCAATAGTTGAGGTACTTGGTACATTGCGCCAAGGTCTTGGTAGCCTTTCGCTGTCTCAACAAAGTTCGCGATGCCCACACTGTCTAGGTAACGGAAAACGCCGCCTCTGAATGGAGGGAAGCCAAGTCCGTAAACCAGAGCCATGTCTGCTTCTTGTGGTGAAGCAATAATGCCTTCTTCAAGACACAGTACCACTTCGTTGATCATTGGAATCATCACACGCTGGATAATGGTCTCTTCATCAAACTCCTGTGGTGCTTGGCATACGTCTGCCAAGATAGGAAGGATATCTTCAGAGAAGGCTTTCTTTGGACGACCACGCTTGTCGACGCTGTAGCTGTAGAAGCCGCTGCCATTTTTCTGACCAAACTTGTTCGCTTCAAATAGCGCGTCGATCGCGTCACGGCCTTCTTTACCCATTCGCTCTGGGAAGCCTTGTGCCATAACATCTTGAGCGTGATGCGCAGTATCAAGACCAACCACATCCAGTAGATAAGCAGGACCCATAGGCCAACCAAACTTACGTTCCATGATTTTGTCGATCTTGGTGAAGTCAGCACCGTCGCGAAGCAACATGCTAAAGCCGCCAAAGTATGGGAAAAGAACACGGTTAACGAAGAAGCCTGGGCAATCGTTAACGACAATTGGTGATTTACCCATTTTCGCCGCGTAAGCGACAACGCGATTGATGGTTTCATCTGAAGTGTGCTCACCACGGATGATCTCTACTAGCGGCATGCGGTGCACTGGGTTAAAGAAGTGCATACCACAGAAGTTTTCTGGGCGTTGCAGCGATTTTGCCAGTAGATTGATTGGAATCGTCGACGTGTTAGAAGTAATCACGGTGTCAGGGCTAACCTGCTGTTCCACTTCACTCAACACAGCTGCTTTAATTTTCGGGTTCTCCACTACCGCTTCAACAATCACATCTGATTGCTCGATACCTGCGTAGTGAAGGCTAGGAGTAATAGAAGAGAGAATACCCGCCATCTTGAAGCCATCAATGCGGCCACGAGATAGGCGTTTATTGAGAAGCTTAGATGCTTCGTTCATGCCTAGATCTAGTGATGCTTGAGCAATATCTTTCATCATCACAGGCACGCCTTTCAGCGCAGATTGGTAGGCAATACCACCACCCATGATACCTGCACCTAATACAGCAGCACGCTCTGTGGCTTTGTTCGCTGACTTGCCAGCTTTCTTCGCGATGCCTTTGATGTATTGGTCGTTAAGGAATAGGCCAACCAACGCTTTCGCTTCTTCAGACTTCGCTAGTTTAATGAAGTGTTTACGCTCGATATCCAGTGCAGCGTCACGATCGCAACGAGCAGCTTCTTCAATCGCGATAACAGATGTGATCGGCGCTGGGTAGTGAGGACCTGCTTTCTGAGCTACTAGACCTTTCGCCATAGTAAAGCTCATCATTGCTTCTAGCTTGCTGAGTGATAACGCAGAGGTTTTCTGTTTGCGGCGAGCAACCCAGTCTAGCTTCTCGCTCGCGGCTAGAGATACTGTGTTAATAGCCGATTCAAGTAATTGGTCAGTTTCAACAATCGCATCTAACAACCCAACTTTCAGTGCTTCATCTGCTCGGCATGCTTTGCCTTGCGTGATGATTTCCATTGCGCTGTCAGCACCAATAACACGTGGCAGACGTACACAACCACCAAAGCCAGGCATGATGCCTAATTTGGTTTCTGGTAAGCCGATGCTGGTGGTCTTGTCGCCAATACGGAAGTCAGTGGCTAGTACGCACTCACAACCGCCGCCAAGTGCATGACCGCGCATCATTGAAAGGGTAGGAACAGGTAGGTCTTCTAGCTTGCTAAAAATAGAGTTCGCAAAAATCAGCCACTCTTCTAGTTCCGCTTCTGGTTTCGCGAATAGGCCCAAAAACTCTGTGATGTCTGCACCTACGATGAAGGCATCTTTGTTTGAAGTTAAGATCAAGCCGCGCAGTCCAGCGTGGTCATTTAAAGCATCAAGTGCTTTGTCGAGTGATTCTAATGTAGCAAGGTCGAGCTTATTTACAGAGGCTGGAGCACAAAAGCTAAGTTCGGCTATACCATCTTGTAATTCCTTTACCTGTAGGGTGTTAGCTTGGTAAATCATTGTCTATCTCCATGACATACAATCGACGATTGTTTGAGAGAATTTTGTTATCTTTCTTTAAGTATAGAATACCTGGTAAGACCAGTTTCTTTAGTCTGTACCCACCACTGGCTAATTTCAATACATTTTTTAAACATTTGTTTAACATTGTGCGTTAGCACAGATCCGCTAACCCTTATTATTCACCCGTGATACACTTTGCCGCCCTGATCGCTAAAGTAAATGATATGAATGACCAACCATATTTAATCCCGGCTGCTTCGGCTGTTTTTGAAGAAGAAATTAAGAAAAGTGTCTTCATTACCCACCTTGCTCATACACCGAGTATCGAGGCGGCTAAGCAGTTTGTTGATCAGATAAAACAAGAGCATAGCGCAGCAAGACACAATTGCTGGGGATTTGTTGCTGGGCGACCAGAAGACTCGATGAAGTGGGGCTTCAGTGATGACGGTGAACCTTCTGGAACGGCGGGTAAACCAATATTGGCTCAACTGTCTGGCTCTGGAGTGGGGGAACTGACGGCCGTGGTGACTCGTTATTCGGGTGGAATTAAGCTCGGTACAGGTGGATTAGTAAAGGCGTACGGCGGTGGTGTGCAACAAGCGCTTAAGCTGCTTCAAACTATCGAGAAAAAAATAACCACAAAATTGCGCCTAGAGTTAGACTATGGGTTTATGCCGATCGCCCAATCAATCATGTCGCAATATCAGGCGGTAGAGGTTGAAGCGGATTATGGCGTTCAGGTCACAATGGTCATAGAGATTGAGCTGCTTCAGGTCGAAGCCTTCACTCAAACCATGATCAATAAAAGCGGTGCCAAGGCACTGGTCACTCAAGTAAAAGATAACTAGGAAGTGTGAAGCCTTTCGCTTCGTTCATTAGCTCATGCAATTTCGCTCAATTATTCGAATCGTCGGATTATTATTAGCACTCTTTAGTGTCTCAATGCTTGCACCCGCGCTGGTGGCATTGATCTATCGAGATGGTGCTGGTGTTCCTTTTGTTACGACCTTCTTTGTTTTACTTTTTTGTGGCGCTACCTGCTGGTTTCCAAACCGTCGCCACAAGCATGAATTAAAGGCGAGAGACGGCTTTCTTATTGTTGTTCTGTTCTGGACTGTAATCGGCAGTGCTGGTGCACTTCCTTTTTTAATAGCAGATAACCCAAACGTTTCGGTTACTGATGCTTTCTTTGAGTCTTTCTCGGCTCTCACCACAACCGGTGCTACTGTTATTGTTGGACTGGATGACTTACCTAAAGCGATTCTTTTTTATCGTCAATTCCTGCAGTGGTTTGGTGGTATGGGTATCATCGTACTCGCTGTAGCGATCTTACCGGTATTGGGTATCGGTGGTATGCAGCTATATAGAGCGGAAATCCCAGGTCCTGTTAAAGACAGTAAGATGACCCCGAGGATTGCAGAAACAGCAAAAGCACTCTGGTATATCTATTTAAGTTTAACTATTGCTTGTGCGGTAGCGTTTTGGCTAGCGGGAATGAGCTTCTTTGATGCCATTAGCCACAGTTTCTCTACTATAGCTATCGGTGGCTTCTCGACGCATGATGCTAGTATGGGTTATTTCAATAGCCCTGCGATTAACATGATCACGGTTGTGTTCCTGCTTATCTCTGCGTGTAACTACTCTCTTCACTTTGCAGCATTTGCATCGGGCGGGGTTCACCCTAAGTACTATTGGAAAGATCCTGAGTTTCGTGCCTTTATCTTTATCCAAGCGGTGTTGTTTCTGGTTTGCTTCTTATTACTATTGAATCACCACTCTTACGACTCTTATTATGATGCGTTTGATCAAGCGCTCTTCCAGACGGTTTCTATTTCAACCACGGCTGGCTTTACTACAACCGGCTTTTCAGAGTGGCCACTGTTCTTGCCAGTACTGCTTTTATTTTCTTCTTTTATAGGCGGGTGTGCAGGTTCGACTGGTGGCGGTATGAAAGTTATCCGTATTCTATTGCTGACTCTGCAAGGTGCTCGTGAAATGAAGCGTTTGGTTCACCCACGTGCGGTTTACACCATCAAGGTTGGCGGTACGGCACTTCCTCAACGTGTTGTTGATGCGGTATGGGGATTCTTCTCTGCTTATGCTCTGGTGTTCGTGGTTTGTATGTTGGCTCTGATTGCAACGGGTATGGACGAACTAAGTGCGTTCTCTGCCGTGGCGGCAACATTGAACAATCTGGGTCCAGGCCTAGGAGAAGTAGCAGTCCACTTTGGTGATGTTAACGATAAAGCAAAGTGGGTATTGATTGTCTCTATGCTGTTTGGACGTTTAGAGATCTTCACTCTATTAATTCTATTAACGCCTACGTTCTGGCGTAGCTAAGGAACCATTGTGGCAAAAGCACTATTTCTCTACTCAAGCCGAGAAGGGCAGACCAAGAAGATTCTTAACTATATAAAAGAGGAGATGGTGGAGTTTGATTGTGACATTCGCGATCTGCACACCGTTGGCGACGTAGATTTCGCCCAGTATGACAAAGTACTGATTGGTGCCTCTATTCGTTATGGTCATCTTAATAAAAAGCTGTACCAGTTTATTGAGCGCAATCTCACTCAGCTTCAATCGAATAAAGTCGCGTTCTTCTGCGTGAACCTAACTGCTCGCAAAGAAGACCAAGGTAAAGATACACCAGAAGGCAGTGCATATATAAAGACATTTCTTAAGAAGTCACCATGGCAACCCTCTTTAATAGGTGTTTTCGCAGGTGCTCTCTATTACCCTAGGTACAACTTCTTCGACAGAACCATGATTCGCTTTATTATGACAATGACTGGTGGTGAAACGGATACCAGCAAAGAAGTTGAGTACACCAATTGGCAAAAAGTCTCTTTATTCACTGAAAAACTCAAGAATCTATAAGAGAAAAGCTTACTTTTGAGGCGTTTTGTTTTCTTTTTAATCGAACAATTAAAAAAAGCAAAAAAACTTAAAAAAGGGCTTGCCAATGTGATCGCAATCTCTATAATGCCACCTCGCTGACACGGGATGGCTTCGCAAGAAACCAGAACGAACCAGCAAGCCAAATTAGCCAAGCTAAGCGCTTGAAAAAAGTTTTGAAAAAAGTGGTTGACACTAAAACTTAAATCGCTAAAATGGCCGTCCGATTTGAGCGAAGCTCAAAAAGGAAAAGCTCTTTAACAATTTAAACCTATCAATCTGTGTGGGCACTCGTTGATGAATATCAAAAATGAAACTTCGGTTTCAACTTGATTTCAATGAACTGAGTGACCAATTCGATAATCGTAAGATTCGGCACAGTCAATTCACAGTCACTATTCGTAAGAATAGGGAATGTAATCAGTATTCATTGAGTCACAAAATCTTAAATTGAAGAGTTTGATCATGGCTCAGATTGAACGCTGGCGGCAGGCCTAACACATGCAAGTCGAGCGGAAACGAGTTATCTGAACCTTCGGGGAACGATAACGGCGTCGAGCGGCGGACGGGTGAGTAATGCCTAGGAAATTGCCTTGATGTGGGGGATAACCATTGGAAACGATGGCTAATACCGCATGATGCCTACGGGCCAAAGAGGGGGACCTTCGGGCCTCTCGCGTCAAGATATGCCTAGGTGGGATTAGCTAGTTGGTGAGGTAATGGCTCACCAAGGCGACGATCCCTAGCTGGTCTGAGAGGATGATCAGCCACACTGGAACTGAGACACGGTCCAGACTCCTACGGGAGGCAGCAGTGGGGAATATTGCACAATGGGCGCAAGCCTGATGCAGCCATGCCGCGTGTATGAAGAAGGCCTTCGGGTTGTAAAGTACTTTCAGCAGTGAGGAAGGGGGTGTCGTTAATAGCGGCATCTCTTGACGTTAGCTGCAGAAGAAGCACCGGCTAACTCCGTGCCAGCAGCCGCGGTAATACGGAGGGTGCGAGCGTTAATCGGAATTACTGGGCGTAAAGCGCATGCAGGTGGTTTGTTAAGTCAGATGTGAAAGCCCGGGGCTCAACCTCGGAACTGCATTTGAAACTGGCAAACTAGAGTACTGTAGAGGGGGGTAGAATTTCAGGTGTAGCGGTGAAATGCGTAGAGATCTGAAGGAATACCAGTGGCGAAGGCGGCCCCCTGGACAGATACTGACACTCAGATGCGAAAGCGTGGGGAGCAAACAGGATTAGATACCCTGGTAGTCCACGCCGTAAACGATGTCTACTTGGAGGTTGTGGCCTTGAGCCGTGGCTTTCGGAGCTAACGCGTTAAGTAGACCGCCTGGGGAGTACGGTCGCAAGATTAAAACTCAAATGAATTGACGGGGGCCCGCACAAGCGGTGGAGCATGTGGTTTAATTCGATGCAACGCGAAGAACCTTACCTACTCTTGACATCCAGAGAACTTTTCAGAGATGAATTGGTGCCTTCGGGAACTCTGAGACAGGTGCTGCATGGCTGTCGTCAGCTCGTGTTGTGAAATGTTGGGTTAAGTCCCGCAACGAGCGCAACCCTTATCCTTGTTTGCCAGCGAGTAATGTCGGGAACTCCAGGGAGACTGCCGGTGATAAACCGGAGGAAGGTGGGGAC